>CAYZHU010000004.1:24557-27342 GCA_964477585.1 uncultured bacterium | reverse complement strand
CCAGTCTCAAATCCAGGGAGCCTCTATCTATGCATCAGCTTTAGAGGCCTATCGCAATCGCCGTTTTGGACAAGCGGCCCATCTCTTCGAACAAGCAAAACATTTCCTAGGGGAAGGGGACCTCCCCTCGATTGTCCTTGCCGACCGGTGCCGCGCCTATGAGAAGACCCCTCCACCCGAAAGCTGGGATGGCACTGCTGTCTTTGAAGATATCCCTTCTCCAAAATTTTAACTTCAAGCAAATGAAGATTCCGCTAAAGAATAACCAAAGATCTTTCTATGTGCCGTTACAACTGTTTGAAGTTGCATTACACGCTTCTGGATAAATTCAGCTGATTGAGCTGTTTCTTCCAACTTTCTTTGAGTCTCAGGATAAATAAAATCAACGTCAACAGAAATAACTTTTTCGATTTGTCTGCGCAGAGCCCATGATGCAAGCAATTGAGGCACATATGTATCCATTCCTAAACCTTCAGCGTTAGGATTGCTGCCGATGACCAACTGAGCTGCAGCCGCTGTTGAAGCGACGGGACCAAAAAAGACATCTAAATCTACCCTACCATACAATTTAGCTACTTCTTGATTTCCTTTAGTTTCAGATTCCTGTTGGAAGGCAGGATAGGATGCCCAAGATTTTGGAGTCCGGGTCGGAATAACGACATCGGCCCTTCCTTCTACGATTGGATTTACAATTTTCGGGATCCACGGGATCAGGTTTCCCTTTTCGGGTTCGAGCCATACGAAAATTGGCGATTTCCGATCTTTTGCTACTTCGACAGCATGAAAATAGGCCTCCCGCCGGGACGGTCCCATTCCTCTGTGCAATTGAGGGAATACTTGCGCTCCTAATTCCTTTAACTTTTGTGTTACAGAAGGATCTTGAGAACCGTCGACCACAACTAAAGTATAACCTGCCTGCTTGGCTTGTGTTGCCATGTCTTGCGCAAGTTGATAGCGAACTTGGTCCTTTTCTGGATTATAAAAGGTGGTAGTGACTAACACGACATTGTTGCTGCTTGCTGGATTGACGTTTGCCATAAATAACTCCAAGGATTGTTCAAAAAGCAGAAAACTTACGCAAAGCAGACATTTTGCGCAAATTAAAAATATTTTTTTTGGTCGACTATTTTGGGGCTCCTCCCTTATTCTTCTAGATTATTAACCCGAGCCCCAAACAGGTGACAATCGACTTGCTGCGGCTTTGCCATATCGATCTTCGCTCGGAAGCCTTCGTATTCAAGAATGTTCTTCCTCGCAAAGAGCGCGGGCAAGCTCGCTTCGATCTGGCTTTGCCTCGCTGAGTCGATTGTTGCCACCTATTGATGGCTCGGGTTAATAAAAATAGGCAAAATCGATGTCAGAAAGCGCAATGATCGTCATCCCCGCTAGGATGGCGTCGACGAGATTTCCCAATAAGCCCTTTGCGAATATCGCCGGCAGGGCAATGATCGAACGGGTCTGGCGGATCGCCAAGGCAGTCCCGAGCGCAGGCGGCGTCGTGATCGCAACGGATGATGAAAGTCTTAAAAGTTTTGCTGAGGGATTTGGGGCTGAGGTGTTGATGACGAGTCCCAATTGTCTGACCGGGACCGACCGGGTTGCCGAAGCCTCTTTGTCGTTTCAAGGGAAACATACGATTTTTTTTAGCTTCCAGGGAGATGCAGTCTTGACCCCTCCGTGGGTCATTGAAGAAGTGCTTCATGCCATGCTCGCCGATCCCACCATTGCAATGGCCACTCCGGCAGTTCAATTGAAGGGACAGGCCCTCGATGAATTTATCGCAAATAAGAAGAGGGGAAGCTCCAGCGGCTGCTCCGTTGTCTTCGACAAATGGGGGGACGCAATGTATTTTTCAAAATCATTGATCCCATTTGAGCGCAATAGCGATTCGCCGCTCCTCTATCGCCATATTGGCCTTTATGCTTACCGGCTCCAGACTTTGCAGGCTTTGAGCGATCTTCCCGAAGGAAAATTTGAAAAAGCTGAGAAGTTGGAACAACTCCGCGCTTTAGAAAATGGGATTCCCATCAGGGTCGTTCAAGTTGATTATCGGGGGCGCACCCACGGCTCGGTCGATCGGCCCGAAGACGTGGCCATCGTCGAATCGATCATTGCAAGAGAGGGAGAGTTGGTATGACCCGCCTTCTCTTAGCCCGCCACGGGAACACATTTGAAGCAGGGGAAACTCCAGTTCAGGTGGGAGCTAGCACCGATCTACCGTTAACAGGGCGGGGCAGAGAACAAGCGGAAGAACTCGCCAATTGGTTGATAGGAGAAAAGATTGCGTTGAAAACGATCTATGCAGGGAAATTAAAGCGTCAATGGGAAACGGCAGAGATCGTAGCGAGACGGCTAGGCCTAAAAGTCGTAGAGGCCCCCCTAACTGAAATCGATTATGGGGTTTGGGAAGGGTTGACAGCAGAAGAATTGAGTATGAGGTGGCCTCAAGAATATGCCGCTTGGAACCAAGATGGGAAATGGCCCCATGCGATTTTCAAGAGTTCTGAAGAGCAGCTTAAGAAGGGGCTCTACAATTGGGTCCAATCGCTTCAGGAAACCACTTTGGGGATCACGAGCAATGGCCTTCTCCGGTTTTTCGGAAGAGGGAAAGTGAAGACTGGCCACATTTGCGAGTTGGAGGTTAGGGGAGGGGAGACCCAGATCATCCGGTGGGATGTAAATCCGAATTAAATCGTGAACGTGAACGTTTGCGAGGCCGTAACCGATCTATTTCGAGGCTTAACTTCAAAAATCGGAAACGCAGACGCAAACGCAAACGTTCACG
>CAYZHU010000004.1:0-24457 GCA_964477585.1 uncultured bacterium | reverse complement strand
TTTCGAGGCTTAACTTCAAAAATCGGAAACGCAGACGCAAACGCAAACGTTCACGTAGTATCTCGTAGTATTGACTAATTCTTTTTTATCCTGCATAGGAAAGGAATGGGAAAATACCGAATAGAAAGCGATAGCATGGGGAAAATCAAGGTCCCATCTGAGGCTCTCTATGGAGCTCAGACGATGCGATCGCTTGAGCACTTTTCGATCGGTCCAGACCGGATGCCTTTTGAAGTGATCCGATCGCTTGCAATTGTAAAAAAAGCTGCCGCTCTCATCAATCGCCAGCTCGGGAAACTCGATCCGAAGAGGGAAGGGTGGATCGTAAAAGCTGCCAATGAAGTGATCTCAGGAGAGTTAAAAGACCATTTTCCTCTCCGCGTCTGGCAGACGGGGAGCGGAACGCAATCGAACATGAATGTCAATGAAGTGATCGCCAACCGGGCCAATGAACTGGCTGGGAAAAAGAGAGGAAGCAAAAAACCGGTCCATCCCAATGACCATGTCAACATGTCCCAATCGTCTAATGATGCATTTCCGACAGCGATGCATATCGCTGCGGCAATCGAAATCAAAAACTCCTTGGTCCCTTCGTTAAAAAAGTTGCAGAAAGCTCTCTCAGATAAGGCGCGCGCCTTTTCGAAAATCGTGAAGATCGGTCGGACCCATTTACAAGATGCGACGCCTATCACGCTAGGGCAAGAATTTTCCGGCTACGCTTCTTTGATCGCGAGAAGCCTCAAATCGATCGATGTGGGTTTGGACGGCCTCTACGACCTTGCTATCGGCGGGACCGCTGTTGGGACAGGGTTGCAGGCAGATCGCCGCTTCGGAGAGCTGATGGCAAAAAAAATCAAGGAATACACGGGGCTCCCTTTCCGCTCCCATCCCAATAAGTTTGCCGCTTTGTCTGCGAATGATGAGATCGTCGCGATGAGCGGCGCTTTGAAGCGGATGGCCTGCTCCTTAATGAAAATTGCCACTGACATCAGCTGGCTTGGCTCAGGCCCCCGCTGCGGTCTCCATGAATTGATCCTCCCTGAAAATGAGCCAGGTTCTTCGATCATGCCGGGAAAGGTGAACCCAACCCAATGCGAGGCGATGACGATGGTTGCTGTGCAAGTGATGGGCAACGATGCGGCGATCGGCTTTGCAGGATCGCAAGGGAATTTCGAGCTTAACGTATTCAAACCGGTGATGATTTATAATTTGATCCATTCGATCCACCTCTTGAAAGACGTCTCTGATTCTTTTCGCACCTATTGCATCCAAGGGATAAAACCCGACCGAGAGAAAATCGGAGAGTATGTCCACAATTCCCTGATGTTAGTGACTGCGTTGAGCCCTGTCCTTGGGTATGACAAAAGCGCTCAGATAGCAAAATATGCTCATAAAAAGAAGATTTCTCTTAAGGAAGCATGTCTCAATCTCGGCTTCTTGACTGCCGAAAGATTCGATAAAATCGTCGTGCCGGAAAAAATGACATGAGATTGCCCTCCCTCGCCATCCGTACATTTAAAGACCTAAAACCTAAGCTCGTCCTGGTGGATTGAAACTGCCGGAAATCCTCGCAATGAATCATTGAATTCTACTAAGTAATAGCCAGAAACTTCTACGTAATTTTTAAAACGGTTGCGATCTAGGCCTACAATTTTTCCTTCTTCCATCATATTTGTATTAGGATTCAAAGCCTCTACAAGCATGCCATATGGCAGCTCATTATCGCCTGCAGCCGGGGCGGGACCTTCATAGCTAGGAGCTGATTGTTGAGGTGCAGCAGGTCCCATATTATTAAAAGAAGGGTGCGTTAGAGGAAGAGGTGCTGGACCGTGTCCTGGGAGAACTGCTGGATAAGAGAATTGAGCCGGATGTAGATGTGCGGTAGAAGAAGAAGAAGGCTCTGTAGCAGGACCTTGTAGATAGCTAGGAGCTGGTGGTTGAGATGCAGAAGAATATGCAGCGGGAGCGAGATTTAAAAATGGCTGAAGAGAAAGAGTTGCTGGATCATATCCTGGAAAAACTGTTGGATAAGCGGGTTGAGCTGGATATAGATGTGCGGTAGAAAAAGAAGGCTCTGTAGCAGGACCTTGTGGATAGCTATGAGCTGGTGGTTGAGATGCAGAAGAGTATGTAACGGGATCGAGATCTAAAATTTGCTGAACAGAAAGAGTTGGTGGAGCGTATCCTGGGAAAGCTGTTGGATAAATGGGTGGAGCCGGTAGTGAGGGCGTAACATTAGAAAGAGTAGAGTAGTCTTGCTGCGACTGGAAATACCCGGAGGGATGCGGTTCTGGAGTTCGATGAAAATTAGGGCCAGTAGCCGAAGTTACTCTAGTAGCGAGGGAATCCAATGAGGGTTGGGGGGCATTCAGTAAATTTTGCCCTGTAGAGTATGAATCGGGAGGGGTGCCTGGATAAGTAGATATTCTGGGATTAATAGCCATTTTAGTTCCTTTTTTTTTAATTAATTAGAACTATTATAGCAACTATTTGAATAATAATAAACAAATAAATTTTTCGCGTTGTTGTTTCTAAATGGTTAATAATAAATATTTTAAGAATTTGTTTGACCATCAGGAAGCTGGTCTTTATAAGAACTATTGATGAAAAAGTGGTTCCTAGTATTAATTGCTGGCCTTATTTGCGCAGAGGAACCGGCGCCTAAGTGCGCGCCTTGGTTCACCGGCACTCTGCTTGCTCCTACTGGTTCAGCGGTCCCATTTGGAGAATTTGAGATTGAGCCTTACGTTTATTTCACGAACAATACGGGAATTTTCAATAACGAATGGGAGTCCGTTTCAGTCCCTCACAAGTTTTTTAGCATCAATAGTCAATTCCTTTGCATTTTTGGCCTCACTCCGTGGATGGATATCCTGATCCTTCCTCAGTTTTTTTGGAATACAACTCAAGGAAGGGATTCGACCCAATTCGGCGATTTAAGAGCGGCTTTGGATTTCCAATTGTATGGCACTGAAGCCCATCCCTATTTCCCAGGAATCAAATTGACAGTCCAAGAGTCTTTCCCAACGGGAAAATTTCAGCGGTTGAGCCCGAGTCTTTTTCGCACTGATTCGGTTGGGACGGGATCTTTTGAAACGACATTCGGCCTAGTTCTTTATAAAATATATACGCTAGTCGAATGCCGCCATTGGATGAGCCTGACTTTAAGCGGAGTTTACACGGTGGCCTCCTCCGTCTACGTGCATGGGCTGCACGCTTATGGATCGGGGGATGGGACTGTTTCCCCCGGAAGCAACTTTTGGGGAAGCGTCGATCTTGAATTCACTTTGAATCAAAATTGGGTATTCGCATTCGATTTTATCTATTCCCATACGGATAAGAGCAAATTTCGCGATTCTGGCCATCCATTCCCCTCATCGTCGCCGTCCAGTTTCGCACCGGGCGCAGCGGTTCCGCTCCTTTTTCACTCATCGGAGCAGTTCAGTTTCGCCCCTGGCATCGAGTACAATTTCAGCAGCAATCTTGGGATCATTGCTGGTTGCTGGTTCACCGCCTGGGGAAGAAATTCGACCCAATTCCGGAGCGGCGTCATCGCCTTCTACTACGGCTACGGCAGTTGAAATGAATCTTAACAGAAGCGCCAGTTGCAAAAATAAACCACAGAGATAGACACCACAGAGGCGGGGCGGCCCCGCACCCCAAGAGAAGAGAAACGGTCCAGTTCATCGCTTCCTGGAAAGTGGAGTGTCAAAAACCTCTGCCTATTTTTTATTGTGTTTAACTTTAATTTCTCTCTGTGGTGTCTATCTCTGTGGTTTTTTTTCGCTCTCGCACGGAATTTTAACAGAAGTCGAGATCTTGCTGTAAATCGGATTTTCCTCTATTGCTGAGAAAATGCGCTACTTGTTATTCCTACTGCTGCTTCTCGCGCACGCGTGCGTACAGGTCCCTTCCCACGAATTGGCAAAATTGGAAGACTCTTGCGGTTGCGAAACTGTTGTCCATAAGACAGATATAGAAATCGGCGATTGGCCAAATCCAGACTGGTGGAGACAATTTGACGATCCTGTGCTCACGGGATTAATCGAACAAGCTCTCCTCTTAAGCCCCACCTTGAAAAAAGCGGAAGAAAATCTCAAGGCTGCCCACCAAGTTTCGATCCAAAAAAGAGCGCGGCTCTTTCCTGAAGTCGATTTGAGCGGGACCGACAATTGGCAACATTTGCCCAAATCTGGCTTTTTCCGGGCGTTTGCCCCCACTGTGCCCGCCATGGTCAATGATGTGACCATCGGGCTGAGTTATTTCTATGAATTCGATTTCTGGGGAAAAAATCGGGATCTTTTCCGGTCTGCTTTAGGACAAGAGGCGGCGATGGCGGCAGAGAAGCTCCAAGCGGAGCTGATTTTGACCACCTCAATCGCCTACACCTACTCCGAACTGCAGCTTCTATTGAGAAAGAAAGATCTCCTGGAACAAATCGAGGCAAATACCAAAGCGATCGAACAAATTCGAGGCAAGCGGGTCAAAAATTCATTAGATGCCGAACCTCAGGAACTTACTTCAAGATCTGGAACATTAGACTCCTCTGCCCCATTAGTCCAAATAAAAGAGGCGATCGAAGATCATCTCCATAAATTGAAAGCTCTTTCCGGAGTGGGCCAAGATGCCCAACTGGAGATTGTTTATAAACCGCTGAATGCGATTCAGGTTGCTTTGCCTGAGAGGCTCGATCTCGACCTTGTAGCGATGCGCCCTGACCTCGTCGCGCAGAGGCAAAGAGTCGAATCAGCGGCAAAATTGATCGATGCTGCGAAGACCGATTTTTATCCGAATATCAATATTTCAGGGCTTATCGGCACTGAAAGCGTCATTTGGTCAAAGCTCTTTACTCGAGATGGATATGGGGCAAATATGGAACCTGCAATCCATTTGCCTATCTTCACAGCTGGGAGGATCAAAGCTCAGCTCATGGAAAAAGTAGCCGAATTCAATGAAGCTGTCTTCGACTACAACAATTTGATCCTACATGCGGCGCAGGAGATCGCAGATGTTCTATCCAGTTTAATGAGGCTCCAAAAAGAGATTGAGATCCGGGATCATTCTCTTTCGGTGGCTCAAAAGCAGGAAGAGATTACAAACCGGCGATTTATCAATGCTCTCGATGATCGGATGTCTCTCTTGGCTCAAAAAAATAGCGTGCTCCAATGGGAGATTACCCTATCGGAACTGGTTTATGGCAAACAATTGGCCAAGATCAATTTAATCCGCGCTCTAGGAGGGGGATATCGTGAATAGACCTCCAAAGGCCCCAGATGAACATAAGAAAAAAAAGAGACAGAAGCAGTGGATTTGGATCGCAACGGCTATTTTTGTCTTATGCGCATTGATTTTTATCATCTACTGGTTTGCTTGGGGGCAGTTCCACGAGAGTACAGATGATGCTTATGTCAATGGCAATTTGATTACAGTGACAGCCCAGGAAGGGGGGATCGTAACAGCCATATACGCCGACAATACGCAGATTGTGGAAGAGGGACAGCCCATCTTGGAGCTAGATAGGCACGATTATCAGATTGTCCTCGATAAGGCCGTTGCCGATTTGGGAGATACGGTCCGTAAGGTGAATCAACTTTTCTTGCAGGTTCCTCAACTAGAGGCGAGAAGGGATCGGAGCAAATCTGATTTACTACGGGCGAGCTGGGATTACAACCACAGGCAGGCGCTCGTCGGGGATGGGAGCGTATCGAGAGAAGAATTTGAACATAGCGAAACGGCCTTTTTAGGCGCGATTGCCGATTTGAGATCGGTCGATAAACAGTTGGAGAGCGCCCGCGCCCAAGTGGAAAATACAACGATTAGCTCTCATCCGATGGTCGAACAAGCAAAGGCAAGCGTCAGAAAGGCGTATCTTGGGCTTCATCGATGTACAGTACTTGCTCCTGCGCGGGGGATCATCAGCCAAAGAAAAGCGCAAGTGGGAGAGTGGGTAAACGGATCAGATCCGCTGATGGCCCTCATCCCGATCGACCAGATGTGGGTCGATGCGAATTACCGTGAAGTGGAATTGAAAAATCTCCGGATCGGCCAACCGGTGGAGCTAGTGGCAGACATGTATGGGAAAAGTGTGAAGTATCGGGGAAAAATCGTCGGGTTAAATGGAGGTACTGGAAGCGTCTTTTCGATATTGCCGCCGCAAAATGCAACAGGAAATTGGATTAAAATCATCCAGAGGATCCCCGTGAAGATCAGTTTAGATCAAGCACAGGTGAAAAAATTCCCGCTCGTGCTCGGTTTGACCATGACGGTTACGGCCAACACCCGCGATCGAGAAGGGTTAAGAATGCCTCTCATGAATAACGATTGCAAGCCGATCTATCAGACGGTCGTCTATGAGAATGAATTAGATGGAGCGAAGGAGCTCATTGAATCTACCATTGCAGAAAATAGCCTAATCCATGAATGAATTAACGCTGTCTCAAAGAGTTCTTATTTTTATCTCCCTTTCTTTAGCCACCTTCATGATGGTGCTCGATTATTCGATCGCCAACATCTCGATTCCCTATATTTCTGGAGATCTTTCGACTAGCGTCGACCAGGGTACCTATGTGATCACCTCTTTTTCTGTTGGAAATGCAATCGGTTTAGCGACAACGGGGTGGATGACTAAACGGATAGGCGATGTGAAACTTTTTTTTTGGTCGATCATCCTATTCACGATATTTTCTTTTATTTGCGGTTTTTCTATTTCACTCAGCATGTTGGTGATCAGCCGGTTTATCCAAGGGCTTGTCGCAGGGCCGATTATCCCCCTTTCCCAAAGTTTGCTGATTAAAACAGGAGATCCGGAAAAAAAGACCCGAGATTTGAATATCTGGTCGACGATCGTCATTGTAGCTCCAGTTGCCGGCCCGATTTTAGGAGGGTATCTTTCCTATTGGTATGCTTGGCCCTGGATCTTCTACATCAACATCCCTGTAGGCATTTTTTGCGCGATCGCTGTCCGCTCCCTCTTGTGGGATAGGTCTTCCCCAGTAGAGAAGGCGCCAGGGGATATCCCAGGGATCTTTTTGCTAGTCATGTTTGTCTCTTGCTTTCAGATTTTTTTAGATAAGGGACAAGAATGGGATTGGTTCAATTCGCTTAAGATCCGCTGGCTTATGGTCGGCTTCATCGTAGCTTTTATCTATTTGCTCATCCGGGAATTATTTACAAAACACCCTTTTCTCAAATTGAGTCTGTTCAGGATCCCCTCTTTTACCTTATCGATCATCTGCGTCATGATCTCCTATGCGATCTATTTTGGGACAATCGTCATTGTTCCTTTTTGGCTGCAGCAATTTATGGGCTATGATGCAATCACGGCGGGCCTTGCGGTATCCACATTGGGAATCGCCCCTGTTTTTCTTTCGATGACAACTGCTTGGGTTATGAAAAAAATCAAGACGATTTTAACGTTGGTCTTGAGTTTTGTCATTTTTGCAGCCGCCTGTTTTTATACGGCCTATTTCACCACCGATGTCGATTTTAAGCACATTGCCTTTTCCCGATTCATTTTTGGTTTTGGATTTACTTATTATATCAGCCCTTTGCTTGCGATGAGCGTGCAAGATGTTCCCGATAAAGATCTTCCCAATGCAACTGGGATTTTCCATTATTTCAGGGCGCTATTCGGAGCTGTAGGGACCTCGGTTTTTACAACGCTCTTCTTGAGGCGGACGATTTTCCATCATGAACGGGTGGGATCGCTGCTTACCCCTTTCAATCCTTTTACGCCTGATGTAAACAATATCCAAACTGCCAATATTCTCAACAACCTTCTCGATCAACAGGCAGCGCTGCTCGCTCTGGACGATGCCTTTTTCTTGATGGGGTGGAGTTTTATCGGCCTTATGATCCTTCTCATTGGCTGGCGCCTCAGGTGCAAATATCGAAAGGTCCCTGAAAAAGAGCAAAAAATTCTCCACGCCGGAGAATAGAGCTTATTAGCGGAAAATCGACTTTTCAGGTATGTGGACAATAGTACCACTAGGAGTCGATTGTGAATGGGAAAAAAATATCCTTTTTAGCTCTGATGCTGCTCATCATCTCCGCTGTCGATAGCAACAGGAATCTTCCAGCGGCGGCGATTTTTGGCGCTCCCTTAATCTTCTTTTTCCTCTTCTCGGCGGTGTTTTTCCTATTTCCCAGTTCTTTAGTCTCCGCCGAACTATCAGCTGCATTCCCAGAAAAGGGGGGGATTTACCACTGGGTAAAGACAGCATTCGGGGAGAAGACAGGGATGTGTGCGATCTGGATGCAGTGGATCACAACGATGGTTTGGTATCCAACGATCCTCTCCTTCCTTGCAGGTACAGGCGCCTATCTCTTCGATCCAGCTCTCATGAATAGCAAAGCTTATATGGTCCTTTGCATTTCGGGGATTTTTTGGTTTCTCACTGTGGTCAATCTTTTGGGAATCCGGATCTCTGCAAGAGTAAATGCGATTTTTTGCGGCTGCGGCACGGTCATTCCAATGGTGCTATTGATTTCTCTCGGTTTTTACTGGATCTTTACAGGGGAGCCCTCTGCAATTTCTTTTTCTACCAGTTCTATCTTCTCTTCTCTTGATAAATGGGATACCTGGACGGCCCTAGAAGGAGTAATGGTCTCATTTTTAGGAATGGAGTTGTCCGGTGTGCACGTGAGCCACATCGAAAATCCGCAAAAGAATTTCCCTCGGGCTATGATCATTTCTTGTCTCTTCATTCTATTTACAATGCTTCTCGGCTCTCTCATGATCGCAGTCGTCTTGCCGCAGGCGAAAATCAATTTGGCTGGAGGATTGATGCAGGTGTTTGCCGACTTTTTCCAAGTCTTCCACTTGCATAAATTCATCTACATCATGTCTCTCCTAATCGTCATTGGAAGTATCGGCGGCATCATCAATTGGATCATTTCTCCGGCAAAAGGGCTTCTCCATGCATCGGAATCAGGGTATCTCCCTTCCTATTTTTGCCACCTGAATCGGCACGGGGTCGCCTCCCGCATCCTCATCGCGCAAGCGGTACTCGTATCCCTGTTTTGCACGATCTTTCTTCTACTGCCGAGCGTCAACGCTTTTTATTGGTTTTTAACAGCTCTCAGCAACTGCCTCTACATGTTCATGTATATCTTGATGTTCTCAGCCGCGATCCGGCTCCGCTCGATCCAGCCTAGCCAAACATTTCGAATCCCGATGGGCTACTTCGGCCTAACCCTTTGCTGCGCATTTGGGCTGATCGGCTCGATCCTCACTATCATTTTTGGATTTGTCCCTCCTGCAAATGTCGATGTAGGATCTCCTCTCAAATTCTCCTTTATGATCGCCATCGGCAATATTCTTGCCTTTCTTCCTCTCCTCTGGTTCTACAAGCAAAAGAAGAAAAGAGGTTTAATCAATTAACGGATAGGGGTGAAGCGCTGTTTTCCATTTGGAAATATAGGTGGTAAGGGATTGAAAATGACCCGTATTGATTACCTCGAAGAGTTTTTGCTCGACGCCGTTTAAACGACTGATGAAATGATATTGGCTTTGGTTTTGTTCAAAGATGTGAGGTTCAGAATTCAAAATATAGGCGCTGGCATCCACAAGATTTTTCATTTTTAAATCATTTAAGATTGTTTCCCCTTCCTTGAAATAGTGGTCATTATAAGTTTGAAATACGAGTAACTGTCTGCCAGTGTCGGTTAGCCCTACTAGGTGAGTCAGATTCATCATACGGGTAGTTCCCCTTGAGACACTCCCATGATAACAGAATTTAGGAGGGGTCGGATCTTGGATGAGCATGTACAAATGGTAAAATTTCGATTTCGAGTTGGATTCCTGCTTTTTTCCTTCAATTGCAAAGGCGCTCATAGGAGTGAGGATCATCTTGGATGCCGTGTATCTATTTCCATTCGTCGTAATCGTTAAAAATGTTTGGGAAGGATCGATGAGAATCGATTCCAAAGGAGAGTCTAGTAGGAGTTGGGCAGAGGTCTTTTCCAAAAGACGGAGAAGATGGTCCACGAGTTCGAAGCAGCCTCGGGAGAAATAATACCCATTCGGACTGCTGCTCGGTTCTTTATAGGGAAGGAGAGGATTGTCGAGCGAGACCAATTTGCATCCTGCATAGTCCTCTAGGAACTTCTTCAAATTGACGTCATGCCCGATTTGGTGGCACCCAAGATCGGCATTTTCAATGCCGCATATGTTTATTGATTTCCAAGCTCCCCCGCATTCGCTAGCGGCTTCCAGTATTAATACTTTATCTCCTGAATGGGCTCTATATAATGCTTCAAATAGAGAGAAGGGACTTGTGCCCACAACAACACAATCATAATCAAATGCAAAAAGAGATATTCGTAAAAAAAATAAGAGAAAAATCCGCATGATAAGCCCACCAGTTTTATCGAGGACTAAGCATGCTATAATTTTTTTTCTGAAAAATCAAATGTATAAAAATATTCTTTGCCGCTGCGCCGCGGCATCTCTATCCTAGCTCCAGGGTAAGCCTGGCAATGATTTCCTGAGCGGATAATTCTTTGCATTCTTTAAAATTTTCTCCTGCCCAAAGAGACATGAATTCCGGGTTCTCTGTTTCTGCGGCCGCTTTCCTCATCGGGCCGGTCAGAGATTGGGTAATCGGATAAGGGGGGATTTCCGCATCAAAAGAGTCCATCTCCATTATGTAGGAATTTCGGATCGAGCGCGCCCATTTTCCCGTGAATGCGCGGGTCAATTCAGTTTCCCTGTTTTTCCATTCCAAAAGAGCCCGTTTATATATGGGATGGGCGGCCGATTCGTTCGCTGTCAGAAAAAGAGTGCCCATCTGGACAGCGGCAGCTCCTAACTCAAGCGCTTTTTGGATCGTTCTCCCGTCCATGATCCCGCCAGAGGCGATCAACGGCTTTTTGCAGATTTCTTGCGTGAGTTCGACGAGTTCCATCGTCGGATATAACCCTTCTTGCATCGGCCCCAAAAATGTACCCCGATGCCCTCCCGCTTCCTTTCCTTGGCAAACGATGAAATCGACACCCATTTCTTGAAGGGAGAGAGCCTCTTTTGGTTGGGTCGCAGTGCCGAGGATGATTGTATTTTTTTTGTGAAATTCGCGGATGACCGAAATAGGGGGGACCCCAAAGGTGAAGCTAAAAATCGGGATCTCTTCTTCAAGTAAGACAGCCGCCTGTTTTTCAAAAGCTGGGGGAGGATTCAATTCCAAGGAGGCGGAAAAGCCCACCTCTTTTTCAAAGTTTTTGAGCCGCTTTAAAAATGGCTCGAAAGGGACAACTTCATGGGGAGAAGAATAGAAAAAGAGATTCACATTGAACGGCTTTCGGGTGAGATCTCGGATTTTCCGGATCGCATTCCGGATCTCATCTGGCTGCATGAGACCAGCGCCTAGCGACCCTATAGCGCCCGTATTGCAAACTGCGGCAACAAGTTCTGGAGAGGTGATCCCTGCCATCGGCGCCTGGATCAAAGGGATCTTGACTCCCACTCTCTCGGTAAACTCACTTTTTTCCCACCCCATAATTATTAATTAAAGCATTTGTTTGAGAAACGCAAGAGCTTGTGTATAGATGCCCGGTTCATACGATTCCCGAGGGCCGGCGATATTGAGGATAGAGGGGTTTAAATCCTTAAGCCAGGAGATCGCCTTTTCAAGGCTATAAGGTTCGCTCATGTTGACAATGAGATAGGGTTTTCGATGCCGTTTGGCAAAATCGACAGTGATCGCAGTTCCTCCTGTAAGAGGGAGCTTTCGGACTAGAATGAGAGACGCATCGGCATCGCGGACGTTCCATTCGGTCCTTTGGGTATATTCGGTAGAAGGAGTTTCCTGAAGGGGATAAGTGGAAGTGATGGCCCCATCTTCGGCCTTCCGGTTTTTTGGACACCAGCCTCCGATCTCGAGGCCGTGCGATTTTGCGGCATCGAGGGCGGCCCGGTCGACCCCTGTTTGCCCCCCACTAGTAATCTTCATGAACTTAAGGTATCATAGAGATTATTTTATACCGAGAGGGTTTATGGAATGGGAAAAGAATGGAATTGAAGCGCTTCGGCCGTTTGGCGATGTGCTTGAATTGGGATTTACATCCAAGATTGCCGGGGCGATTCAGAAGTTTCATCCGAAAAGCCACACGATCGTTGAAACCGATCTGGCTATATTGGAAAAAGCGGAAAAATGGGCAAAAAAATTTCCCCAGGTGAAAATCAAAAAGGAGATCTCAGGGACTTTTGACGCAGTTTTTTGCCATGCCTTTTTTGGCGGAAGCGATATCCGGATGCTGCAAAAAGGGAAAGACCTTTTGCACAAAATCGAAGAGGAAATTCCCAATCTTACGAAAATGCGCTACAACGATTCTGAATTGGAAGCGTTTTGCAAAGCGGCTTCCCGCACCTCAAAAGGGGATGTCTCGCGATTTTTAATGGAATTGGAAGAGAATGGGCAGATCAAGCCGGACCAGAGAAAAAAAATGGAGGCAAAATATCATCTCCCGCCGCCGCCGGAGAGAAAAGAGAGGATGAGTTTGCTCCTCCCTGTAGTGAAAAAATGTCTAGAGCGCCACATGAGGAAAGGGGGAAGGCTCTGCTGCTTCAGTTCTCTTATGAATGAGATAGGCTACATTGAAAAAATCGGGGCCAGCATCGACCTCGAAGTCCGGGTAGAAAAAGACTTCATCCTTATTGAAAAAGTGATATAATTTATACCTTATGAAAAATTGGATTTTATTTATGGTATTATTTGGCAAAGCTCTGGCTTCCAATGGTCAGGAAGCACCATACGGATCTTGGAAATCTCCTATTACAGCCGATCTGATCGTCTCCGATATGATCCGCTTTACAGGAGCATTTGTCGTAAATGGGTCTCTCTATTGGGGAGAGCTCCGCCCTGCGGAAAAGGGGAGGATTGCCCTCGTCAGGAAAACTAGCAAGGGAATCCAAGAGGAGCTGATCCCGAAAGAATTCAACGCGAGGACCCGCGTTTATGAATATGGCGGAGTCAGCTACAACTTTGTGGGAGATACGATCTATTTCTCCAATTTCTCCGACCAGCAGATCTATAAGCGGGACCCTTCTGGAAAGATCGCCCAATTGACGCATGAAAAAACTTTCCGCTTTGCAGATGGGAATTACAATCCGAAAAGAAATCTTCTCTACTACATTTTCGAAGAACATGGAGGAGAAGTCCTAAACGGACTGGCTGTAATCGATCCCGAAACGGGAAAGGTGACAAAAATCGAAGGGGAGCATGATTTTTATTATTATCCGAGGATCAGTCCAGATGGAAACTATCTGGCCTATGTCGCTTGGGATCAGCCTAATATGCCTTGGGACGGCTCAGAGCTCTTTGTCGCTGAAATTTTGGAAGATGGGACGCTAGGGAAACGCCGTTTTGTTGCGGGCGGGAAAGAGGAATCGATTTACCAGCCCTCATGGGGACCCGATGGAAAATTGTATTACGTATCGGACAAGAGCGGCTGGTGGAATTTTTATCGGGAAGGGGAAGAGAGTTCTTTTTGCCCGATGGAAGCGGAATTTGGATTCCCCCAATGGTTTTTTGGACAAGGTGGATATGGATATTGGAATGGTAAAATAGTTGCGATCTATTCTAAAAACGGATCGGATCACCTGGGATTGATCTCTTTAAAAAATGGATCTTTTCAGAAGATAGATCTTCCCTTCAATTACTATGTGAGCCTCACAGTTAACGGAGATGTAGCTACATTCATCGGCGGAAGGGCAGATCAGCCCTCGGCTTTAGTCCAATACAACTTGAAATCGGGGAAATTGGACCAGATCAAAAAGGCGCAAGAACTCCATCTTCCTCCTGGAGTGATCTCGATCCCAAAAGCGGTCGAGTTCCCGACTGAAAATGGGCTTACAGCCCATGCCTTCTATTATCCTCCTAAAAATGATTCCTTTGTCGGGAAAAAAGGGGAATTGCCTCCTCTTTTAGTCCTCTCTCATGGAGGGCCGACCAGCCAGACTTACCCGTTATTCAATCTCGCAACCCAGTATTGGACATCTCGCGGGATTGCAGTGATCGATGTCAATTATGGCGGAAGCACAGGGTTTGGAAGAGCCTATCGGGACCGGTTGAAGAAGAATTGGGGGATTGTCGACGTCGATGATTGCGTCAATGCGGCCCTCTATTGTGTCCGCTCTGGTTTGGCCGATCCAAATCGATTGGCGATATCAGGAGGTAGCGCAGGGGGATTTACCACTTTGGCAGCTCTGACTTTCAAAAAAGTGTTCCATGTAGGGGCATCCCTTTTTGGAGTAAGCGACCTGATCGCCCTGAGGAGCGCGCATAAGTTCGAAGCCTGCTACAACGACCAGCTCATCGGCCCTTATCCTGAGACAAAGGAAATCTATCTAGAGCGATCTCCCCTCTTTCACGTCGACCAGATCGAATGCCCGATCCTTTTGCTTCAAGGAGATGAAGATGAAATTGTCCCGCCTCCTCAATCGGAGAAGATGTACCGCAGTCTGCTGAATAGGGGAATTCCGACTGCTTATTTATTATTCGAAAAAGAGCAGCATGGATTCCGCCAAGCGGCCAATATCAAGCGATCGATTGAAGCGACCGCCTACTTTTTCTCAAAAATCCTGAAATTTAATCTGGCCGATCAAGTGGAGCCTGTCAAAATCGATAATTTCCATGAATAGAATATTTTTTCTTCTCATTGCTGCGATGTCTCTCTTCTCGAAGGAGAAGGGAGATTTTTTGTTTTACTTGCACGATGCGGGAGAAACTTACGCATTGATCCCCGTGATTGAAAAATTAGAAGAGCGGGGAGCGAAGGTACTAGTCCTAGCTGCAGGCGTTGCAGAGAAGGCGATCCCAGATGCGAAAAGGTTGGGAGTGGAAATCTCCTCCCGCTCCCAACGGTTGACCGATGAGCAGCTCAGCCAAATCGTCGATGAGTTCGAAGTAGAAAAAGTTGTCACTGGCGTGGCCTATGAGGCGCAGGGACAATTCTTGGAAGCGTACGGCAAGCGAGGAGTCTTGGGGATCGCCTATTGGGATAATTTTCAGGCAGATGGGGAAAATCCCTATTTCAAGACAGCGCGCAAAGTGGCATCCGTTGCCTCTCTTCTTTTGGTCCCTTCTGAAATCTTGAAAGGGGAATTTGCAACGGAGACGGAAGTGGTAGGACAGCCAACTTTAGAGGTGTGGCAATCGGAAATAGAGGCTATCGATCGGTTGGCAGTACGGAAAAAATTAGGAGTGGAGGAGGATCAAAAATTGGCTCTTTTTATCGGCGGATATGGCCCTGACTACGACGAGGCTTACGCTCTTTTCTTAAGAGGGATGCAGACAGTCCCCGACATAAAATTTGTGGTGCAGCCCCATCCAAAGACCGGAATCCAAAGCGAGATCACAACGATTGAAGGGGTCGCTGCGGCTGATGTGGTGATTTGCCATAAATCAACCGTTGCATTCCAATCTTTGGCTGCTGGGAAACCGGTGGTCCATGTGATCCCCCCTTCCCAAACATTTGATAGCTTGCCCATAAAAATGGGGCTTGCTGAGAAAGTCACCCAAGCTGATGAGTTTCCCTCAGTCTTTTTGAAGGAGATCCCCGAGTTCGATTTTTATGAGCTCTTACAGATTCCAGAAAATAGCATTGAAAGATGCGCTACCGTGATTAGCAGCAGCCGCATTTCTCATCTGTCCCACAGTGAGACATCTCGCTAGCGATCTCGATCAAGATCCCATTAAAATCGCGCACATAAGCAATCGTTTGTCCCCACGGTTTGGCATCAGGGGAGGCGACTAATTCAGCTCCAGCTCTTACCGCATGGATTAACGATTTGTGCACATCTTTTGTCGTAAAGGAAATCTCGCATCCAGGAAGTTCTTTAGGCGATATCGGTTGGAAATTTTTCGCTAGATTTTGTCTAGCCAGCTCGTGAGAGGCAAAGCCGAGAGTCGCTCCATTGGCATCCATTTGCCCGTACTGGCCAGTTGGGTCGATAAAAGCGCGTCGGATTCCAAATGCTTTTTCATAAAATGCTACAGTCTTTGCAACATCTTGCACATAAAAAATGACGTGGCTGAATGAATTCATAAGAGTTTCTCCTAAAAAATAGGTTTTCATGTTAACCTTTTGCAAACTTTGGATGCAATCATGAAGAAAAGTCTTGTCTTTTTGCTTCTTGTTTTTAGCTTCTCGATCCAGGCGATGTCCAAGCTTTCCCCTGTGCAGAATGTGGGAGTCCGGACCTTGTTTTATGAAGATGGGAGAAAATCTGTCCCCATTGCGGTCGAATTTTGGTATCCCACTGAGCAAAATGGTCCCTCCAAAGAGATACGAAACGCCCCTTTTTCGAAAAAAGGAGGGAAATACCCCCTTATTCTAGTGTCTCATGGCAATCGAGGAGATCGGAGAGATATTTGTTGGCTTGCCGAAACATTAGTTAAAAAGGGATTTACCGTGGCTTCGGTAGAACATCATGGGAATTGCAGGTCTCACTATGATCCTCGCTGGAGTCTCCGTTTCTGGGAGAGGCCTCGCGATATCTCTGCTGCCATCGATTACATCCTGAAAGATGGAACCATTTCAAATCGGATCGATCGGGACCGGATCGGTTTTGTTGGCTATTCCCTCGGGGGAATGACTGGCCTTGCATTAGGGGGAGCAAGTCCCAAGAATGTAAAAGAGGTGCTAATCAGCGAGCAAAAAAGGTACCAAGAAATCGAGGCGAGTGAGTTAGAAACGATGAATGTCGAAGAAGCTTATCAAAACCTTGCAGACGAGCGGATCAAAGCGCTCCTTCTTATTTGTCCTGCGATTTTCGTTTATCCTCCCCACGCATTGAAGCAAATCCAAGTTCCTGTGGGTTTAGTGGCCTCTCTCCACGACGAAGTGCTTCCTCATGAAGAGCACGCCTATCAGATCATGAAGCATCTCGTCCCTGCAAAATTGAAGTTATACAGAGAAAAAGTATCCCACATGGCTTTTGGAAATTCAGAACATCCCGACCTCGTCAAGATTCACGAAGAAGTCGGAACCTTCGCTGCAGATTTCTTTGATGAACAGCTAAAACATTAACCACAGAGATCGCAGGATCAAACAAGGCTTTACAAAAATCCCGTGCGAGACCGAGACCGGGCCCGATACCGAGACCGACCCGAGCTTCCGTTCTCCGAAAAAATCAACGCAAAGACGCGGGGTCGCAAAGGCGCAAAGACCAGATTTTTTCTTCTTGTGCCTGCGTTTCGCCGATCCCTGTTTTTCGACATTTCTAATCGAAGAGTTTTAACAAGATCCGCCTGCCCCACTTCGTAGGGACCCCCAGGCTTACAGGATCACCGCGATGCGCGGCGGCAGGATAACAGAGCTCCGCTCCGTACCTCGGCAAAGGGCTCGCCCTTTGCAAACCCTATTTTTTTTCTGCCTTCGGCAGTTCCGCACGATTTCTTCGAAATCGGCGGCATGGCGGGGTGGCCCCGCACCCCAAGAAGAAAAATTAACCACAGAGACGGGGAAGCCCCGCACGAAGAATAGATCACTTTCGAAATTCAGTGGTTGCGAAGATTTAAACGCAAAGACGCATAAGACGCCAGGACGTGAAAGATTTTATAAATTGTATATTCTCTCTGCGTCTTTGCGACGTGGCGTCTTTGCGTTGATTTCTCCCGTTGTTGCAAGAGGTTTATTGATTACGTTTCAATAAACATAAGGGATGATCTTGTAGGGGACTTTTTGGCAATACTCCTCCCAATAGGGCCCATATTTATCTGCGCACCTCTTGTCATGGCGGAAAGCTCGGTCTAAGAGGAGAATAGTCAAAAAGACCACGTAGAAATAGGGGAGGAAATTATGAAAAAGCGCAGGGAGCGACCAGAAAAAAGCGCCAGCGATTTCTGGGATGTAGTGGAAATGACGGGATAAACCCCACCATCCTGAGGCGAGGAGAAGGCTCTGCTTGGTTTCTCCGCCGTCCGTTTTATAGATCGCTTCGATCAAGGAAGGGCGCCTTTTCCAAACGAGGCACTCTCCATTCTTCGCCCGTACTCTTTGTCTTTGCCGATCGGCTAAGTAATTGATGATGACGCTAGCTGCGCCGAAGAAGAAAATGGCCGAAGCGAGGCTCATCCCAAGATGATGCGGGTGATTCACAAGATAAAGGGTGGGCGAGGTATAGACCGCCGGTATCCAAACAAGACAGCCCCAACAAATCATGAAACCAGCCCGGTCGTGCATGATATCGAGAGAGCGGAGATAGCCTGTTTCCCAATAGAAAAATTTAGCTACATAGATAAGCTGCAATGCGACTGCTACGACCATCGAATCGGAAAGACCGTAAACTTCCGACTGTTTCGCTGCATAGGAGAGGAGCAAAAGAGGCCATCCCATCATGCCAAAGCGGCAATTGGTGAACATTTTTACATCCCATCCTAAAATCCGAGGATAGAGTTCGCTTCCCCAGTAGTAATCAAAGAGGGGATTGCCGGTAATCCCTGAATCGCTGCTAGACGGGTAAAAAATCCCTTTAAGGTAGAGGAAAAGGCAAAAGAGAAGGCTGAAAAAGTTGAGCGCTCCCAAAATAGGCCCTAGTTGATCATAGAGGATGGTAGGGGAGAACAAGCCGAGCCCAAAACTTCCGATGCAAAAAGCGCCTATTGTAATGAGAAAACAAGGGACTCCGTTTGCTTTGTAAACTGGAATATTTCCTTTGGGGGTGATCGGCCCTAAAAAAGGTTTCCCTGGGATGACCCTCATCAGGAGAAGCTGAAAGGCGGCAAAAGCTCCTAAAATTTTCCAGGCAGCGGGGGAGCCAAAAAAGATCGGCTTTTGGATCATCAAAAGAGTTGCAAACACCCCTTTTTGGAGAATCAGTTCCCAAAAGGCGAGGAAGGAGCCATCGAGATACATATTGGTATACCAGAAAACAAACGTTGCCGGAGGGCAAAGTATGAGGAGCAAGAGCGGCATTGCCGTATTGTGAACCCAGTGAGGGACTCTATCTTTGTACATCAGTCATTCCTTGAATTTAAAAAATAAGGAATATAAGACTTGCCCCTTTTTTTCTACCTATAATTTTTTTTCTCCACGGAAATCCCCTATTTTTGGTATAGTGTTTTCAAATCCTTGTTTTAGGCAAGGGCCATTAGTTGTGAATTTGATGCACTACGCAAAAACCTCTTATCTTTTCGGTGCGACGGGACTCGGTAGAAATACCGCGTGTGCCAATACCGTGGGCTTAGGGGTGGTTGTCGTGATGTGCACGGTCACATCCCGCTAATCGCCCCTTACTCGCCTGAAACTTCCAAAATCACTCCAAGACCAAAAAAGAAGATCCAGGCGGCAGAGGGGCCCAACAACAGAGGCAATATGTCAACTGCATCAGAACAGATCAAACCGAAGAAGCTCCAAATAGGAATTTTTTCTACAGGGCTTGCATTATTCTCCATGTTTTTTGGAGCTGGGAATATCATTTTCCCCCTCATTGTAGGAAATCTTTCAGGCAATCAAACGCCTTATGCGATCTTAGGACTTGGCCTCTCTGCAGTCGCATTCCCCTTTTTAGGCTTGATCGCGATGATGCTCTATGGTGGAGAGATCCACACATTTTTAGGCCGTCTTGGCAAGTGGCCTGCTATGGCTCTTCTCTTCATTTTGCAAATGAGCCAAGGGCCCACAGGGGCGATGCCGAGGCTTATCACCCTCATGCATGCAAGCGTTAAGGAATATCTTCCGATTTCCCTATTTTTCTTTAGCATCCTGATCTCTTTGGGGATCTTCCTCCTCACATACCGCCCGCAAAAAATTGTGGAACTACTAGGAAAGTTCCTCACTCCAATACTCTTGGCTACCCTTGCGATTCTCGTCATTTTTGGAATCTATCACGCGCCTGTTGCCCAAACTGTCTCAGGAAGCTCCTCTTCCTACTTTTTCCAAGGGTTAAAACTTGGCTACCAGACGACCGATCTCATCGCGGCGCTTCTCTTTGCCACGCTCATCCTCCCCCACCTCTCTCAAGGGACGGAACATCTCCCTCCTGAAGAGAGGAAAACTCTTATCCATAAAAGAATGAGGGGAGCAAGCCTCATCGCCTCTATTCTACTCATGATTACTTACATTGGTCTTTGCTGGCTATCGGCCCACCATTCTTGGACTCTGCAAGGTCCCGTTGCGCCAGAAGAATTATTGCAAAAAATTTCTTATCAGATCCTGGGGCCAGTTGGGAGCGCAGTCGCCTCGATCGCGATTTTCCTTGCTTGCTTAACCACTGCGATTTCTCTCGCAGCCATCTTTTCAGACTATTTGAGGAATGATAAAACGGGACCGATTTTCCCTCTCGTTTTCACTGTTGGGTTATCAGCTGCGATGGCGAACTTAGGATTTAGCGGGATTGTCCGGCTCTGGGGGCCTTTATTAGAAGTTCTCTATCCTGCTTTGATCGTCCTTTGCCTCTTCAACATTGCGCACCGTCTCTATCACATCAAACCGATCCAGGAGCCAGTCTTCTTTGTACTCGGTCTCGCCATCGGAGGCTTCTATCTAGGATAGAATATATACCGCTCATGATTGAAAAATCGGTTCTGGCGGCGTCGGGCAGCCACTGCCTTTGAGACCCACCTGCACCCCACCCCAACGATGATGCATCGTTGAGGACCCCGGCGCTAAACTTTTTAAGTTTAGCTGCTTCGGTGCCGGCAGGGCCTGACTCAAATTCAGGGCGCCTCCTTGCCATAATCCGATTTTTGAATCCCTCTCGGTATAAAGCCCTCAGAGATCCTGAGGGCTAGGGTATTAACGGAACAACTTTGCAAGTTGATCGAAAAGAGAAGGATGCTGAGCCCTGGCTTCTTGCGCTCGCAGTTGGGCTTCTCCAGCGGCAGCTTGGGCCACTGCGAGAGTTCCCTCTGCTTCCTCTAAAGCTTTTTCAGCTTCTTCATCAAGAGCTTTAAGAGCCTTGGAAGTCTCTTCAGAGCTTAAGACTTTAAGGAGCCCGCCGTTATCGGCCTGTAGCATACGAGCCTCTCTTGCTTTAGATGCAGGAGTTTGGCACTCTCGCAATCTTTTTACAAACTGTTCGACCCGTTTTGCTGAATCGGCAGCTTGTAATGCATATCGCTCAGCTTGGTTTGGGTTTCCAGTTAGAGCGGCTCCTCTTGTGCTCTCAAGGAGTCTTTGAGTTGCTCTTCCTGCCGCCGCTACCTTAACTCGGCAAGCCAATTCCAAGAGCTCTGCATAAGGTCTTGGCCTTGGTTTATCTTCATTGTCGAGATAAAAAAGATCTGCTTCGCTACATCCTTCAGGAGGCGTGCGTCTTGTTGCATTTAAATAGCGCTGCTCCTCCACTGATAAATTAGGAACACCTGTTCCTACTGAATAAAATGGCATAAAATTACCTATATTTTTTAATTATTAATATTATTTATAAAAAATCTGAAATTAATGATGTAGTCGGGCCTAGGCCCAAATTGTATAGGTAATTTGGCTCTGAATTGAGCTAGAAAGAATGGATTTAGAAAATAATATATATTTCATGAACGTAATTATATTAAAAAGTATAATTGTTTTCAACTTAATTCTAAAACTTTGAGATGGTGGCGTTTGCAAATATAGACGCATCTCACTTATAATGAATATCTTTTAGTCCTGTTTACTGGGATTTTAATAATAAAAAATTAATTGAAATTTAATTAAAATTTTTGTATAATTTTATATAAAAAAATATGACTTATTATACAATTGATAGATTACGCGAGTTTGTGTATCGACTTGATTACTTTGTCGAGACCGAACGGTTTTATCAAGTAGAATCTGGCCAAATAAGAACAGAAGGGGGGATGGTCTCGTATCTATTGAATTCCCCAGCCTCTCTACTTTTTCGGGAATTTCGCAATCTGGATGTAGCAATCACACAACTCGATCCCTTGCATCCGGATTTGAAAAAAATCTGGACTGCCTTTTACCAAGCGGTCGGTCTTAATCAAGAGAGTCTTATCCTGTCCAATTTCAAAAATATGCAGGAGGAATTCCCTAGAAATAATCAACTTGCTGAATTCCAAGACACAGATCTTATCCAATTTGAAGACGACACTCTTAAACCACTACCGTTCAATGGAATTCGGAATAGCGAAATTCCAAAACTTTTAAAAGAATATCAAACTTTTATCTCAAAGCTCAAATTTTCTGATCCTGTTTCTCAATCATTTAAGGAGCAGGTTTACAGAAATATTCGTACTCTTATGAGTCGTCCTCTCGGCCGTGAATTGATCCAACGACTGCTAGCAAAGCCTTGGAAACAATTAGAAATAGAAAAAGCTTCTCGATCTTCCTGGAAATACAAAATGAGAGATAAGAAACATATTATAGGATTATCTAATGAAAGAAAATCTGCATATCATGAAATTCCGCAAGGAGGATTAGATAGTTTTCTAACTCCGTCTTTTATGAGTCTTGCACATGAACTCATCCATATGCTGCATTGCGAGGAAGGAAAGTTTGAACACAAGACAGCTATTTTAGTTCCTGAACATTATACCAATTGGACAGAACACGCAACTATCGATGGATATTGTCCTTGCCATGGTCATTCTAGAATTAGTGAAAAATCTTTACGAAGACAATTCCGTATTCTGCCGCGAAAAACGCATAAAATTGCGCTGGACCGCAGCGATTGTATCGTAAAGCAATTCCAAAGAGGCGTTGAGATGGGCGCAGCGGCGCAGCTTGTCCGGTGTTCTCCTTTCGTGCCGGAAAAAATTTTTGAAGAAGGAATCGAAAGATTAAGCCAGAAACGCTCCTTTGCTTCAATAGCTGCCCTTGAAGAAGCTGCCCTTAAAAACCCGTCTTTGCGTCTGGGACCCTTCAAAGATATTTTAGCACAAAGAAGTTCGCTTTCTCCAAACTCTGATAATTTTGAACAATTTCCGCCATCTTTTCTAGATGCCTTTCCATTAGAAAGTGGGAGCGATTAATGGCCATTTCCACAATTTATAATTTAAGAGGATTTGCCCGTAAGCTCGATTACCATGTTCAGATTGAAGAAGTCTTGCAAATAGAATCTGGAAAAATTATAGATCGGGCCGCCGCAATTATGGATCTATTGAATGCTTATTTCAGCGTTCTATCTCGAGAATTTCGAAAATTGAACCAGGATGTGGTTAGACTAGATGATGCATCGCATGTGGGGATAAAAGCGATCTGGGGAACTTTTGTTAAATCGGTAATTCAGCAAGATGATCAAATTTGTGTAAATTACACTCAGTTCCAAACACTTATTCCTAAGATAGCGGAACTATTTGAATTTCAGGATACCGATCTTTTCCTATTTGAGGATAATTATCCTCAACCTCTTCCGTTGAATGGAATTCGAAAAAGCGATCTTCCAAATCTTCTCAAAGAGTATCGCGACTTTATTCAAAAGCTCCGAATCACACCTTTTCCAGGGTTTAAAGAGAGGATATTATGGGATATCCGCATTCTTATGAGCCGCCCTTTAGGCAGGGAATTGATCCGGTATTTTTTGCAAAGCAGCCGGCAGATTAGTTTAGATATCATAAAATCAACACGATACTTTTATCCACTTCCCAATATTGGCCATTTATCTGGCTGTTTTATAATTGAAATTTCCAATAAACCTGGGATGAATTTTTGTGAGATACCTGAGGAAGGGTTAGATAGTCTTGAGACGCCCGGCTACATAGCAATTGCCCATGAGCTTCTTCATATGATGCACGATTTGGAAGGAGTTCTCTCTACTCATGATGATCTCATCCAGCCTCCTGAAGATTATTCTCATTGGGATGAATGTGCAACCATCGATGGTTTTTGTCCTTGCCATGGAAATTTTACAATTAGTGAAAAAACTCTTCGAGAACAATTTGATCTTCCTATTCGAAGATATCATCTAGATCTATCGGATAATTATGGAAGGCAGATCCCCCCTGTTTTACAATTTATTGTTGGTCTTCATAAAGGAGCGAGAGCACAATTAGTGAGGACAGCTCCCTACGTTTCAGACGTAATGCTCGATTATGGCGTTCAATTCCTGATCTCGAAAGGGGATTTTTTAAGTTATGCGTCTCTTTATGCAAGTGCGCTAACAAATCCTCTATTAAGAAGAGGCCCATTTGCCAATTTGATTTCGCCTTCTTTAACTTAAGGCTTTAAGATAGAGCCATTTGCTATCTACTTTGCGGAATTGGCTCTTCTCTTTTAGAAGGAATTCTTTCCCATTTTGCTGCAGCGATGCTACGAAAGTGACTGTATCAGCGCCCGTTTCTAAGATTTCGAGATGGGTGAATTGGGTGTTATTGCAAAATTCGAGGATCGATTTTTTCCATCGGCCCCGATTTGTATCGTAACTTGGGTTCTGCGGATGGGTCGTGTCGATGATATAATCGGCTTTTTTGAGCGCATAGGCCGTATAACGCGAGCGCATCAATGACAGAGGAGTTGGAGCTGCTTTTCCCACGTGAAATGGTTGGCAGCAATCGGCGTAGTTGAGTCCAGAGCAGCA
>CAYZHU010000003.1:0-28691 GCA_964477585.1 uncultured bacterium | reverse complement strand
CATCCGTTAGACGAAGAGTTCATTGAAGCGATCTGCCAAGGGATGCCCCCCACCGGCGGCGTCGGCATTGGCATTGACCGGCTCGTCATGCTCTTCACTGGCGCTGAATCGATCCGCGACGTCCTCTTCTTCCCCCTCATGCGTCCCGAAGACCATTAAAACAGCGATCGGCTCTGGGAGAGCACGAGAGGGCATCCCTCTCGTCCAGCACGCCGATTTCGAAGAAATCGTGCGGAACTGCCGCAGGCAGATGCAATAGGAAAGACTCTGTTCGGTCTCGCACGGAGTTTACGATTATTTCTTCGCCATACGGCAATCAGGATAGTTCAATTTTCTTGCGCCTTTGCGACCTGGCGTCTTTGCGTTGATTTTTTCGGAAAACGAAAGCTCGGTATCGGTCTCGCACGGAGTTTACGATTATTTCTTCTTTTTGAGGCGGGCGCCTGTTGGAGTATCTTCTATCAGATAGCCGCTGGCATGGATCTTATCCCGCATCTCATCGCTTAAAGAATAGTTCTTCTCTTTGCGGGCCTTCTCTCTTTGTTCGAGGAAATGGAGCAGATCTGTTGGGACCTCCTCTTCCTTCTTGTGTAGAGGAAGGACGGCAAGAACATGGTCCCATTCCGAAAGAAGCTCGAGCGCATCGATTGCATCGGGCGTTCCCAATTTGTTGGCATCGCAGAGGCTGTTGAGATCTCGGACAAGATCAAAAAGAGCTGCAAGCGAGGCGGAAATGTTGATATCGTCGGCAAGCGCTTCACGGAATCGGAAATCGGCTTCTTTGAGGAACGGTTCTGCTGAACCGGTGGCCTCGGAAGAACGGATCTCTTTGAGGCGATGGACCAAATCTTCAATTCGCTGAAGGCTTGAACGGGCTGCATCTAAGCCTGCGAAAGTGAAATTGAGCTGCGTCCGGTAATGGGTTGAGAGAAGGAGATAGCGCACTTCTGGACCCGTAAAGCCTTTTTTAATAAGATCTCGGAGAGTGTAGAAATTACCCAAACTCTTTGACATCTTTTTGTGGTCGACGAGAAGGTGCTCCACGTGGACCCAATGGCGGACAAATTTGTTTCCTGAGTAACATTCCGATTGGGCGATTTCATTCTCATGGTGGGGAAACATATTATCGACGCCGCCGCAATGGATATCGATCGTCTCCCCGAGAAGCTTCATCGCCATCGCAGAGCATTCGATATGCCAGCCGGGCCTCCCCTTTCCAAAGGGGCTTTCCCAATAGATTTTCCCATCCCGCTGAGGGTCGTAGATTTTCCACAGAACAAAATCTGATGCGTTGTCTTTGTTGTATTCATCCGCTTCATTTTCCCCCGATGCATTGAACTTCAGTTCATCGAGATGGAGGTGGGAAAGGCGTCCGTAGCTGGAAAACTTCCGAATTGAAAAGTAGATGCTCCCGTTTTGGCTTTTATAGGCGCACCCATTTTCCATAAGCCGTTGGATGATCTTGATCATTTCGGGAATGTAATCTGTCGCTGCTGGGAAATGCTCTACTTTTTGGATATTGAGTTTGTGGAGATCTTCAAAAAAAGCCACTTTGAATGGTTCCGTATATTCTTTGAGGGGAATATTCTTTGCGATAGCTCCCTTAAGAGTCTTATCGTCGATGTCGGTGATATTCATCGCTTGTTCGATTTTATATCCAAAAAATTGGATAGATCTTCTCAGCACATCTTCGAATACGTAAGTCCGGAAATTCCCAATATGGGCAAAATCGTAAATGGTAGGACCGCATGTATACATCCGGATCTTTCCTGAAGTATAGGGGACGATCTCTTCTTTTTCTCTGGTTTCTGTATTGAAAAGTTTCAATTTAATCATTTTTGAATCAGCGATTGGAGTTTTCGGTAATCTGTTTTCCCTACTCCGAGAAGCGGGATCTCTTGGATATGTTGGACGCTTGAAATTTTGATGAGGCTGCTAAATCCCGATTTGGAGAGAAGCTCATTGGCCCTATCTTTTTCGATCGGAATAGTGGCAAAGAGGATGAGCTGCGATTTGTCTGGATTGCTCTCATCGGCTAAGATCGCAATGGATGGGGCCTCATCTAAAATTTTCCCCTCTCTTTTCAACTCTTGAATGAGGGTCTCTTCGACAGCCCCTAAGCTGATCATTTCTCCCCCCACTTTCGTGAACCGCTTGAGCCTTCCTGAAAGGATGATGTTGCCAGATTCATCCAGATGGCCGATGTCGCCCGAACGGTACCACTGTTTCCCATCGATCTCGATGAATGGACTTCTCGGGTTCCCTAAATAGCCATGGAATACATTAGGCCCCCGAAAACAGAGCTCCCCTTCTGCACCCCGCGCGAGCGGCGCTCCTGTTTCAGGATGGACAGTACATACCTCTACATCGGGAAGGGGCTGTCCCACCCCTATTGGAGGGAGGCGGAGGCGCATCACAGAAAGAATGGGGGAACACTCGGTGATCCCATACCCCTCGATCATCTTCTTTCCAATTTTTTCCGCTTTTTTGTAGAGCTCAGGAGGAGCCTTTTCAGCTCCTGTGACAATGAGGCGCAGCGTTTTGAGCTGCTCTTCTTTGGCCGCATGGAAAAGCCCTTTCAGAAAGCTGGGAGCGCTGCAAAAAATCGCGATCTTCCATCTCTCAATTCCTTCGGCAAGTCCAAAGCTATCGGTTGGGTCAGGATAATAGGCTACTTTGATCCCCATCAAAAGAGGGAAAAGCCCCGTTACAGAAAATCCAAACGAATGGAAGGGCGGTAAAATTCCATAAAAGGCATCTGTTGGAATAAAGTCCAGGCACTGGAACGCGGAACGTTGATTCGAGATGATATTTGTATGGGAAAGAGGAACTCCTTTAGGACTTGCCTCCGTTCCGCTGGTAAAGAGGATCACTGCAGGAGAATCTTCATCGATCGAATTCAATTCCAATTTCCGCAAAATAGCGGAAGGGGAACAATGGGCTAAAATAGCGCCCTTAAGTTTCATTTTCAAAGAGAGGCTAGCCCGAATATCTTCCAAGAAGATCATCTTCTGATCCAGATCTCCCACATCCATGTTGGTCACTCTGTCTAGGAAGCGCCACGAAGTAATGATCTGTTTAGCGCCAGATGCTTTCATCATCTCTTCGAGATAGCGGGGCCCCAAGGTCCAGTTGAGCATCACCGGGATTTTCTTTGCGAAATAGATCGCGAGGATTGTGATATAAGCCCCAACGGATGCTGGGAGAAGGACTGCAATCCGCTCTTCTTTTATCCTCCGGAAATATTCGGCTAGAACGAGAACAGCCCTCTTCAATTTTTGATAGGTGATGACCCCGCTCAGATTGTCTCCGCAGGCAGAGAATTCGGCCAACCTTTCACACCGGATCAGAAAAGCCTCTTGCAAGATGCGCCCTTCTGGGATCACCGGCAGCGGCCTCCCCTTCTCTTCGGGCCAAGTAAATTTCGGAAGGTCTTCATCGGAGACCTCCCCATTCCGGATCCCTTGAGCCAATTCCAACACACTTTGGACTGTCTCCATATCTTCTGGGTGGATCTCCCCCACATCGTAATGGTGGGAGACAAAAACGATCAATTCAGCGATGCCAAGAGAATCCATCCCCAAATCGAGGGCTAAATTCATCTCTGGCTTTATTTCCAGATCTTCCCTCTGCAAAATACGCCTAATTTCTCCAAGGACCTTCTCCCGAATATCCGCCGATATCCTTCCTCCATTCCCCTCTTTTTTCCGTTTCGGCTGGAAAGGGACAGGAACATCTTTCCGCCAAAAACTATAAGAGACAAGTTTTAGAGGTTCCACCTCATGGATTTTTTCCTCTTCATCGGGATATTGATTGTACCATTTTTCCAAAAAGCGGTTGAATTCGAGCCGATCACCTTGTTTGGGAAACCCTTCTGGATTGGTCTCGATTTCGATGAGCACTTTTCTTCTGGGGGTAAAAAAGATCAAGTTTTTCAAGATGACGCGAAAAGCATGCCAAGCAGTTTGGAGAATATCGGGCGAGCGGCCTAAAATTGCGCGGGAAAAACTGCTGCCCCAGAGTCCGGTGGTCCGGATGAGGACGATATTGACATCGGAACACTCTTGGACTAAAGCGTGGGTCCCAGAAGCTCCCCCAATCACCTCTTTCCCTTGTTTTTTCAATTTCCCAGCAGGCCAAACGATGAAATTTTCTCCAATTTTCAGTCCCTTGACAATTGTATTGATCGACTCCTTTGCCCTTTTCACTTTCAATTGGTTGATTGAATTTTCAAAATTCGGTACGGAAACCGCTTTCAACCGTTTGAGAGCCCCCCTTAAAAGAGAGTGGCGATAGATATATTCGATGACCAGGGGACGCATCCTATACTTGAACCATAGGAAGCTGAAGAGCAGCCAAGGATCCATATGGGCAGGATGGTTCGGAAGGAAAAGGATCCCTCCTTTCGGGTTCAGCTGCTTGAGCTTTTCCAGACCTTTTATTTCCACTCGGTAGCGGAAATGGAATGCTAAACGAGACAATAGGAAAATAAAAAACATCATGATGCCTTCTATTTTTACCTTTAGCCCCCCTTTTCAGCCAGCTTTTTCTCTTAAAACATCCCAGTAAAATTTTTCGTCAAGTTACTGAAATTTTTTATTAGAAAAGATGCAGACTCGGGCATTATTAATTGTAAATACACCTTTTGGTTTGACTCCAGCGTCTCCGTCGCAATATTCGAAGGGAGCCAGCCCACCGAGAGATTGGAGCGGTTTGCTGTAAAGTTTTCCGTCCCCTTGAAGGGAGGTCAAGACAAGCTTCATCTTCTTGGCTTTTGCCTTCGCGAGCTTCTTGATCGCCTTCTCGTACCGGCTATCTCCATAGTGTCTTTCCAAGAATAGGACAGGTTTTTCCCCATCCCATAAAATGCGGAGCAGAGATCTGGCTACAATAGAGCCTTTCTTATCGACAATAGCGAGCAGGCGCGTCTGGCCGTTCATCAGATAGCCCAGAAGGCCTTTGTTGAGATGGGGATCCCCATCGATCCTCTGGCAGCTTCCTGGCACTTCTGTGCCGCACAAGAGAAGATCGTAGGGATTATCTGTATCGATCACTCGGGAGCCTTCCCGTAGAGAATCGTCTAAAAGCTGGAGCTGCCCTTCAATATCGTTTTGAAACTCGGTCGACTGCCGAGTTTCTTTCAACGCTGTAAGGATCTTGGAAAGATGGAGCCGCTGTTCCTCAGGGGTTTTGGCCATGGTGAGATCCATACAGATTTTTTCGAAGCCATTTTTTCTACATGCATTGTAAAGTTGCAGTCTTTTATTAACACCATCAGCTTGTAAATATTGAGATAGAGAATCCATGCCAGTTAGATTCATGTGCTTATCTACAATCAGCTTGGTGCGGAGCCACTCCAAAGGATTGAAAGCGCCCCTATTTTCTTTTACAGAATCCTCGGATATCCCCTCCTTCCAAAGATCGACGGTATCTTTGCCGAGCTTTTGAAGATGCGGGTTTTTGCCGAGATCGTAACGGATGTTTAAAAACGTGTCTTCCGCAACAGATGCGATAAATGCGCCCAAGCACTCCATAACACGAGGATCGTTTGTCTGGAGCATCTTTGCAGCATATTGCCAGATGGCTTGAGGCTTACGGCTTTTTCCAAACGTATCTGCAATTTTGAATGCAGCATCCGTAATCTCCCCAATAGGGACTTTTTGGTTGATTGCCTTGTAGGACATGTATTTCAAATCTTGAGTTAAGTGCCGCAGCCGGCTCGCTTCACCTAAATCAAAAATAATCTGCAGTTGGCAGAGAGTGGCATAGATATCCGAAGAATGTATGATTCTTTCCAATACAGCCTGTTTTTGGTCTGCTGAGAGTGAAGACGAGCTTCGGAGGCGGCGCAGCACGTATAGAAGAAGGCGAGCTTTAGGCCCATCTTTGAAGAGTTTTGCATTTTTAGGAAGATTGAAAAAAGAGATCGATTTGTCGTTGAGGTAATCCATTTCGGATAGGCAAGCTTTAATGAGTAAAGAATGAGGGTGCTTGGATATAAATGTTTTCTCTTTTGCGAAATTTTCCATAGCTTCTCGATTTAAACAAAATTGGATAATTTCATCGATGAATGGAAGATAGAATTGAGGCGCGTGCATCGAATAGACTGCTTGGATAAGCCCATGCTGGTTGGCGGCGAGAAGCTGCTCGTCGGAGAGCCTTCTTCGTAAGAGGAAAAGAGCCGCTGCTAAAGAGATCGTAAGCTGTTTTTTGGCATGCGCATCCTCAATAGAATCGAGAAGGGGTATGACCCAATCAAATCCTAAGCTGGAAAGTCTTGTATTGATGAAAGATGTAAGACAGCCCTGAGCTTTAGATTGATCCCAGCGACTCATTATAAAAATTAACTGTAATTGATCCGTTGTTTTATGGACTAAGCTACAACTATTTTGAATCACGGCTAAAGTGAGGATTTCATCCAATGCACTCTCATCCTGGATGCCAAAGTTTTGGATAAATTCCACTGTTCCTTTGCCATCTTGCTGAGCGCAGAGCTTGGCGATTTCGATGAGGGCATCTTCATTCTTGATGCCAAAGTTTTGGATAAATTTCGCTGTTCCCTTACCGTTTTGCTGAGCGCATAATTTGGCGATCTTGATACGGGCTTTCTCTTCCTGGATACCAAAGTTTAGGATGTAGTGCGCTGTTCCATGGCCGTCTTGCTGAGCGCAGAATTTGGCGATTTCGATGAGGGCATCTTCATTCTCGATGCCAAAGTCTTCGATGAACAATGCTGTTCTCTCGCCGTTTTGCTGAGCGCAGAGTTTAGCTACACGTATCCGCTCGTTTACATCTGTTAAAAATTTTAGCGGAGAGATTGCGATATTATTTTGTTTCAAAAATTCTAATAGATTGTTATCTAGTCTAAAAGAATTCCATACGGCCTTTCCTAAAAGGACGGCTCCCACTGTACCTGCTGCAAGAGAAGAGGCATATATACCGATGGCAGCCAAAGCGCAACCCGTTCCAGCCAAGCGCTTTGAAGGAATTCCGGCAATTCGATTTAAAATATTTTTACAACAAGATTGTCTAATTGAATTAACAATGTATACATTATAAAATAATTTACATTATAATTTAACAAAAAAAACCACTGCGATAGGTCTGGACAAAAATTAAAATAATCTTTATATCTGAGGTGTCCCTATATGAAGGAGATTCTATGAGAACACCACCTGTAGGCCCTGGCGGCCACCAACCCAAACCTGTTGGAAAACAAACCTTTCCAAATGCATCCCGTACCCGCTCGATCACACCAAAGCTCGCAAAACCTGCTTTAAAACATTGCGGGGGGTATACAAAATGCATGACAGCCAATCGGTCAATTCCCCTGGCTACAGGAGAAACCTCCAGTCCAAAAGCGCTTCGATCTACTGCTAAAAGGACGTCGAAAGCTGCGGTTAGCGCATTAAAAGGCCTAAAACCCGTTTCATCTCGCCTGAATGGGAAATCTGCTTATACGCCTTAATTCCTGTAGACGAATTCGGGAACATACTCCATGTGAGGAGAGCGGTTCTCGATTTGAAAAAGGGGCTCGATGTCAAACTTGAGCCCTTGATTGAATTTCTGAAGGAGCTCTTCCGTTGTGAAGGAGTTCATGTGTGGATTTCCCGTCTTCCCTAAGATATTGAACGGAAGATTGACTATCTTGGACTGCTCAAAATAGAGGCCGACCGCCACTTCAGGCGCATACTCGTTCGTCCAAATGAACTCGAGGCTATTGGGAGTCTTGTATTTCATCTCGGTAAACGGCAGCTTCAGATCCTTTTTCCGATAAAGAGTCATATCGAGAGTGTTCGGAAATCCCCAATCGGCATCTGAGCTAAGCAAATCCCAGGCAAAAATCCCATTCCCGAGGGGAACGCTCGAGGGGACTTCCTGCGGTTCTTTATTCATGTAGCATTCGGTGATGTGTTTTCCAAAGCGGAGATAAAATCCGTAAGCTTTCGTCTTTTCGAGCGCGCTCATGCAGAGATTCAGGTCGGCATAGTCTTTGACGACGATATCATCGACCCCAAAGAGGATGTATTCCGATGGAGAGTCGAAGACGATCTTTACGACATTGGGCTTGAAATCCCGTCTCGGATCATCTGCTTGGGCAAAAAAACGGACGTTCGGAAAGGCCTCTTTCACCGTATCGTAGCCTGCCGAATAGCCATCATCGTCGAAACGGTAGAGAACGGAGATATTTTCAAATCCTGTGATGTATCGATAGATCGACTCGAGGCAAGCATAGAGCTGCAAGGGGCGGTTGTATGAAAAGAGAAGGATATCAGCTCTCTTGGGGGCAATTTGGGGTTTGGGAAATTCTGCGAGAGGCGGGTAAGGAATTCTGGCGATGGGGATCCCCTCCCGTTTTATTGGGGCCGCCCGATTGGCAAATAGGAGCGGTCCAGGGTCTTCCCTGACTCTTCCGCCCGCGAGCTCGATTAAAGGGTCGAGATAGGAATGGGTAAATCGCCCTTCCCGGAATAGGTCTTCCAACCGGAGCTGTTTGAACAAGGCGCTATAGAAGGAGGAAAACTGCCGTTCTGGAATGATTTGATAGCTCGGGTATTCGATCGATTTCCCAAAACTGATCCAAACATCGGGATTTTGGTAGATCCCGTTCAGGCGGCTTAGGACCATCGTATGGGCAAACCAATCCTTTCCATCAAGCGGAATGGCGATTTCTCTATCGAGCAGAGTTTCACAGGCCCGAAATAGGGAAGCGGCGGTTCCTAGATGGGCATCATTGCGGATGACAACAACCCGATTCTCCTGCCTATTTTCCACGATGAATTCCTTTGCTTTTTCAAAGGTTTTATCGCTCGATCCATCATCGACAAGGACCACTCTGTAATGGTCGTAATCCTGCTCTAAGATAGAGCGGAGCGATCTTTCAATCCAAAGTTCTTCATTGTAGGCATACAGGACAATCGCAAATGATTTGTATTCGACAATAGGAAAATTCCTCTCTGGATGGACCGAAAAAGGAGCCGTTTCTTCTTTGGGGGCAGGTCTCATCCCAGTCCAAAACCCGCATACGCCTGCCGCCAAAATCAGTCCAAATAAGATCATTCTCATAACTTTGTCAGCTCAATGTAGGGATTCAAAGAGCGGATGAACCGCTCCATTCTCACTCCGAGATCCCGGTCCTCTTTTTTCTGTTTTTGTTTGTTGCACACATAGAGGATCTCTTGGATGCATTGGAAATGGTCTTTGGCCATCTCCAACATCGGGATCATATAGGCCATCTCGGCGTGGATAGGGAGATACGCCCCTTGGAAGAGGAAATCGGACCCGTCGATTTTTTTAAATAGGGAGGCGTAAAATGTTTTCAAATGGGAAGAGATGAACGGATGGCTCCTAAAACCATTTTCATCGACTTCCGCTTTTGCAAAAGCTCTAGAATTCCCCCTGGAAAACGTGGGAAAATCGATCGATTGGCCGTAAGTCAGCCAAAGATCGGGATCGGCGTAATATTGGTTGAGTTTTTCAAGCACCCATTCATGGGCCAGCCAATCGTCCCCTCCGACGACAACTACAATTTCATCATCGGGGCAAGTTTGAATGGCTTTTGCAAGACTTCCCAATTCTCCAAGCCGCTCCTCATTGTGGACGATGCTCACCAGATGCATCCGCTCGCTATCGAAAATCAAGTCCCTTGCAAGCTCGAAGCTCCCATCATCGGAGGCGTCATCGACATAGATAATCCGAAAATTCTCATACTTTTGAGAAAAAAGAGAGCTGAGCGTCTTTTGGACAGTGGCCCCGTTGTTATGTCCCGAAACAATAATCGTAAAGAAATGGTCTCGCAGTGTATGGGGAATGGGAGAAAACTGCTGGCCCAACAAGACCTCTACGCTATGTTGTTCTCTTTTAAAGGGATCCCAGCGGGATGCAGCGAACCCGATCCCAAAAGCAAAGGCCAACAAGAAGAAAAATAGAAATAGCCGTTTCATATGCAAACTCCGATTGTCTCAAAATTTGCTTAAGAATCAAGCAATCTTTTCTCCTGAAGAAGAGGTAGCGGAGGTATTGCGAAGATTTAACGCAAAGACGCATAAGACGCCAGGACGCAAAAGATTTTATAAATTGTATATTATATGTGCCTTTGCGTTGATTTAGGCCTTCAGCTGCAAAACGTTTTTAGGGTGCTTATCCCAATATTCCAGACATACAATTAACTGTTGAAATTAAACATAAATTCGTTTATAATAATTTACAAATTATTGAAACATAGGTATAAAATGGCAAGCTTAATAAAATCATTAAAAAATATAGAATTTTACAGCACACAAAATCCTACTGAGGATAGATCTTCTGAATATTTAAGATTATTAACAGGTGCAGGAACTTTATTAGTTAACGATAAAACTAAACTGTGCGGTCATATTGAATTTAACAAGAGTGTATGCACTAAATTCTACTGCCGATACAATCATTCAGAACGTCTCTGTCAATTAGTAGTTGCAACATTGCAACAGATCAATCCTTCCCCACTAGCTTCCGTTCCTCAAGCCGCGGCTCCAGTTCGACGGCTAAATATAAATGCGAAGCCCTTCGTACCTAGTGCTCCTAGAGGTGCTGCTAAAGATGAAGAAAAGCGGGAACCTATGGATCAAGCAAAGAAGACGGCCGTACAAGCTGCCAGAACACTTTTGGGGACTCTTGTGAGAGACAGAAGCGATGATTCAGTTTCGGTGCTCCCAGACACAACTAAAAGCGTGTTGGACGAGCCTCAACTCGCAGCAGCTTTTACTGAATCCTCTTCATCCACTTGAGGATTTTGAGAGTCGCGATAATCTTCAGCGCATCGCCTAGAAGAAACGGAACGACTCCAACTAAAAACGCCTGTTTCACGCCGAGAATCGTGGAAAGATAGCCAGCCCCCAAAATGTAGATCGTAACCGATCCTGCTGCCAAGGCAAACGCCGTATTGGCAACGCTCTTTTCTTGAAATTTTTCAAAAAGATAGCCCGTGAGGAATGCAGCGGCAAAATAGCCGAACAAATAGCCGTAAAGAGGAGCTGCAAAAGGGAGAATGCCTGCTGCCCCTTGCAGAAGAAATAGGAAAGTAGCTGCTGCAGCGCGCCGCGGTCCTAAGACAATCGCTAGGAACATCACAAGGATATTCCGCATCGCAATCGGCACGGGAGAAAAGGGAAGCGGAATCGCAAGCTGTCCCAAAAGTCCAATCAAAACGCTTGAGAAGATTACGATCGCAAGATCGCGGAAAAATGAGGGGATTTCTAAATTGAGTGTTTTGGCAAACATGGATGCTCCGTAAATACGTTTTCCCAATTGTAGCATGGAGAGGCAAATTCTGGCTCGCAATGTGTTGAAAAACCGGGGATGGAAGAGATGAGTAAAGAATTTAATTTTTTAAATTTCTCATGGTCGGCAGTGATTTTCCGGTCTTCTGAAAATTGACGATGTATAGGGAGATGCCCCAGTAAGGTTTTAGCCCTGACGGCAAAAGTATTGGTGGTGGAAGGGGTGCTTCGCCAATGACAAGATTTTGTTTGAAAGAGCTGCGATTTGAGCTCTGCATAAGAGGGGTGGAAATATTTATCTTTATGATCGTAGAGGGTCGCATATTCAACACCTGGAATCTCAAAGCCCTCTAGAAGGACTTCTACCCATCCGGGACGGTGGAGATAGTCGTCCTCTAAAAAATAGAGGATCGTCTCGGGATGGAATCTCTTCTTCTCGACTAGATCGAGGAGCTGCAAGAAAGATGAGGCTTCTGTCCCCGCTTGGATTTCAATCACAGGAAACCGATCTTCCTCTCTTAAGAAGTGCTCTTTTTTTTGTCCGTCGAGAAAAAAGGTGAGATTGGCTTTTTTTAGGTCGATGGTTTGGAGCAAATTCCGATAGCAGGCTTCCCGGCTAAACTGAGGGAATCGCTTTTTGTGCTGGCTGACAGAGGAGAAGATGCAATGGCGGACGAAAACTTCGATTTTTCTCTTTCCAAAAGGCCGCATGATCTACGATTTAGGCAAAATTTTTTCTACTTGTGCGAGAATAGCCTTCCCCTCTACGTGGGTCACCTTTTCATACACTTCTGGAAAGGGAACCCAGATCCCATTTTGGATCTCTTCTTGTTGAAGTATTACTTCTCCCTCTACCTCGGCGACAAAGTAACTGACCCGCTTTGCGACGCGCCTCCCCTCTTTCATGAATTGGTACTGCTCCGTCAACGGTTCAGTCTGCAAATAACGGACAAAATCGAGATTGGTCTCTTCTTTCAGTTCACGAAAGGCAGCTTCTTGAGGAGTCTCGTCAGGTTCTGCATGCCCTTTTGGAAAACCCCAATAGCGCCCTTTCGTATGTTGGATCAAAAAGACGCTCCACACCCCGTGCGACTTTGAGAGAGGGATGACCCCGAATGATTCTTCCTTTTCCACAAACTATCTCGAATAGGGTGCAAAGATGAGTGTAGAATTGTGACCTCCGAAGCCAAAGGAGTTGGACATCGCAACCCGGATCTTTTGCTCTTTGGCCACATTGGGGACGATATCGAGATCGGCCACACAGGGCTCTGGATTCTCGATGTTGATCGTCGGGTGGATCTTTCCGGTCTGGATCGCCATGATCGTCGCAATCGCCTCGAGACCTCCCGCTGCGCCTAAGCAGTGGCCGATCATCGATTTGGTGCTATTGATCTTGATCTCTTTTGCATGGGAGCCAAATACTTTCCGGATCGCTTCGATTTCTGCGAGATCTCCCGGTTGTGTCGATGTGCCATGGGCATTGATATAATCAACCGACTCTTTATCGATCCCTGCCGCAGCAATCGCATCTTCCATACATTTGGCCACCATTTCCCCATCGCCTCTAGGATCGGTCATGTGGTAAGCATCGCAGTTGGTAGATCCCCCTAAATATTCGGCATAAATGGGGGCGCCCCGCGCTAGAGCGTGCTCCAGTTCTTCGAGGATTAGGACCCCTGCCCCCTCTCCCATGACAAAACCGTCTCTCCCTTGATCCCAAGGGCGGGAGGCTTTTGTCGGCTCTTCGTTTCGGCTCGAAAGGGCTTTGATCGCGACGAATCCTGCTAATCCGATCGGGGTGATCGGCGCCTCAGCGCCGCCGCAAAGGACGAGATCGGCCTTATCGGTCTGGATCTGTTCAGCCGCAGCGTGGATGCAGAAATTCGAAGTAGCGCAAGCTGTGGAAATCGAATAATTGGCTCCCCGGAAGCCGAGATCGATTGCGAGGAGGGCCCCTCCCATATTCGTGATGATATAGGGGACAAAAAATGGGGTAAGCCTTTTATAAGTTTTGGTCAGGACAGTTTCGACGCCGTCATAGAAGATGCTCATTCCGCCCATTCCTGAGCCGATGATGATCCCGCACCGGTTTTTGTTCAGTTTTTCTAGTACTTCAGGTGTGATTTTGCCGTTCTCGAGCGCTTTTTTTCCGCTCACCATTGTGTAGCGGATGAACGGGTCTACTCGGCGCGCCTGCTTCTTTTCCATGTAGTCGCCTACATCGAAATTGCGGACGCATCCTGCGAATCGGGTCGGATAATCGGCGCACGGGAACTCTTCAATTGGGACAATCCCACTCTTGCCTGCGAGCAGCTGTCCATAAAATTGATCGACGTCAGTCCCAAAGCAGGAGACTAATCCCATCCCTGTTACGACAATCCTTTTCCGAGCCATATCATCCTTTTTTTTTATTTCAGTGGCCCTATGATACCAAAAAACGGGAGAACGATCAATTCTCAAATTTTTTGATTACAGATCCAGTTTTGAAAATATGTTTATACATTTCCGTGCGAGACCGAGACCGGGCCCGTTACCGAGACCGAACCGTGTTTTCGTTCTCCGAAAACTACTCAGCTTTCAGGCCTATTTTTCTTCATCTGAGCAGGGCCACATTTTACGCCTCAACTCTTACTCTTCCCACTATCCTCTTCCTTGTCAGCCAAGAGACGAGGTAGATCGCGCTGAGACTGCAGAAAAAGGCAGGGAAAAGAGGGACGATCGAAACCGATGTGATCAGCGGGTTCAAGATAGGCCAAACGGCTACGGTGAGCCCTCCTACCCCAATTCCAGCCATTGCTCCATAAGGACTATCCAATTTCGAATAGAGGGCGACCAAAAGCAGAGGGCCAAAGGAGCTTCCCAACCCCGACCAAGCATACTCGACGATCGACATGATCGTAGCGCTCTGGCCATAGGCCATAAAAAATGCAAGCCCTGAAAAGAGAAGGACTCCAAGCCTCGACGCCCACAAAATTTGTTTGGAAGTGGCCTGTTTATTGATGATCCGCTTGTAGAAATCTTCCGACAACACGGTCGCGCAGACGAGAATCTGGGAGTCCATAGTAGACATATTCGCCGCGAAAATCCCGCAGATGATGAATACCACAGCAAAGGGGAAAAAGAGCGATTTGGTCATCTCGACAAAGACCATTTCAGGTTTAGCCAGACCTTCTGGGAAAAAAGCGATCCCAATAAGGCCAACCGCAGTGGCAGCCAATACGACCAAAATTTGCCAAGTCATCCCCAAATATTTCGATTTTTTCAAATCATCGGCATTCTGGATCGCCATAAATTTCGTTAAAATATGGGGCTGTCCAAAATAGCCAAGCCCCCAGCCAGCCGTGATGGATATGATGCTAAACAAAGTCGAAAAAGAAAAATCGGGGGCCATTGAAAGAGTGATCCCTTTCACTGCAGCGACTGAGGCAATCTGGGCAGCAGAATCGATATGTAAATAGGCAATTGATGGGACGATGAGAATGGTCACTAACAGGAAGAGCCCCTGAGCAAAATCGGTCCATGCAACAGAGACAAATCCCCCTACGAACATGTAGGTGAGCATGATAGAAATTGCTACGGTGATCCCTATGTAATAGTCGATATGGAACAAGGTTTCAAAGAGGCGCCCCGTCGCGACGAGTCCCGCCGAAACATAGTAAGTCATGAAAAACAGGATCACGATAGCGCTGATGATCCGGATCGTGCCAGAGGTATCGCCAAATCGTCTTTCCAGATAGGTAGATAGAGTATAGCTATCATACCTTTCAGTCTCTCTTCTCAATCTGGGGGCAATGATGTGCCAATTGGAGAACATCCCCAGAATGAGGCCGACCCCAATCCATATTTTGCTTCCTCCTGCTAAAAAAACAGCCATCGGATAACCGATGAAAAGCCAGGAACTCATGTCATCCGCATGCGCTGAAATAGCCGTAACCCAAAAGTTTAACTTCCGATTTCCCAAGTTAAAATCTTTATCGGTCGCGTTTCTTTTTCGAGAAAAAATCCCGACCGCTGTTAAAATTGCAAAGTACAGTCCAATTGCGAAAAACTGATCTACCATTAGGCTCACCTAAAACAAAAAAAACGGCTCTATTGTATTTTTTAAATTTTTTTAAGGCAATTTGAAAAAATGGAATCCACAAATCAAATATCTTTTAGTGCTTTTAAACAGAAGGTAGATTTTTTTATCTTTTGGATTCGCCGACGGCGGGCTTCGAAACGTCGATATCGAGATCGACGATTTTACTCTCGCCCCAGAGCCTCTCCAGAGCAAATCTCTCGCGGAGGCCGGGCATGAAGATGTGGACCATTATATCGACGTAGTCGATCACAGCCCAATCCCCCGTTTGGACCCCTTCGATATGGACAGGGGTTTGCCCTTTTCCTTTCAACTCTTCGACAATCCCTTTGGCAATCGAAGAGACATGCCGATCGACATTCCCTTCGGCTATCAAGATATAGTCGGTGATGCTGGAAAGGCCTTGGACATCAAGAGCTAGGATATTGAACCCCTTCTTATCATAGATGACCTGGGCAATGGCGTTGAGCGTATCGAGAGGGGTTTCCTTCATAATCTGCAAAATAAAAATTTTTGGATTTTTCGCCAAGGCGAAAATTTTTATGCTGTGGAGTATAAACGGTGCTTGTGTATGTAGTCCAGCGTTTTTGCAGGAACGAGATGGCCACAATATAATTTATTTTTGAGCCTCTCCCGAACGTCCGTGCTTGAGATCTCCATAATCCGGGTCAGGGTAAAACATTTTCGGGGAAGGCCGCTGTGGGGAGGAACCTTTCCCCTCGATCCGATCAGCGGAGGGGCAAGCTTCAAGATCTCGGAAGCCTCCTTCCATTCTTTAAACCGGGGAAGGGCATCTTCAGAGAGGAGAAGATGAAGATTCGCCTGTTCTGAATGGAGAGCGCGCAATGTTTCGACCGTGAAAGAAGGCCCCTGTCTCTCTATTTCAATTGTAGAGATTTCGAATTGGGGGATTTTTTCGATCGCAAGCTCCAGCATCGCAACCCTGTCCTCAGGCTTTGCCTCAGGAGGCTTGTTCCTCTTGAAAGGAGAACAGTAAGCGGGGATAAAGAGAACCTGGTCGAGCCTGTGGATCTCTAGAAGTTCAAGGGCCAAATTAAGATGTCCGAAGTGGATAGGATCGAAAGAGCCCCCAAAAACGCCGATTTTCTTTTTGCTCATACTACGTACAGCATCTCTCGGTATTTGGGCAGCGGCCATAAAGCGTTATCAACTAGGGTCTCCAGGGTATCGACCGACTTTCTCGCCATTTCCATACGCGGCGCTGCTAGTTCGCAAAACACCTTTCCCTTCGCTTCCCAGCCGAGATCTTGCGTCTGGCTTTGTATCTTTTCTAAGTCGTCGATATGGGAAATCGCCTCGTCGATAGCGGCTTTTAGATTCTTTAATGATTGGAGCTGAATGGGAGACGACTCTGCCAGCTTATCCAGAGCGGCAAGCGACTTTGCCCTATTCTTTTGGTCTTGGAGGGCAGCGGGCAAGATCTGGGTCCGGAACAGTTCGATCATCAAGTTGGTCTCGATATTCATCGTTTTTGCATACTGTTCCACGAAGATCTCAAACCGGCTATGGAGCTCTTCTTCTGACAGAATCCCCTCAAAAACAGTCTCGGTTTTTTTGTTTAAGAATTGGGGGAAGGCGTGGAAGCTCTTCCGGATATTGGGAAGTCCTCTCGCCTCTGCTTCCTGCACCCATTCCTCGCTGTATCCATTTCCAGAAAAAATGACCGGCTTTGCAATTTTTAGATGTTTTTGCAAGACGGGCAGCGCGGCTTTGAATAGCTCTTCCTGCGATAGTTTTTTGTCCTTGACCTGATCGGAGATCTCATCGAGGAGTAGCTGCAAACTATCGGAGACAATTGCATTGATTACTGAAATAGGCAAAGCGGAGTGGGCTGAAGCTCCAACGGCACGGAATTCAAATTTATTTCCGGTGAAGGCGAAAAATGAGGTGCGGTTCCGATCCGATAGGTCAGCTTCTTGATGGGGGAGCCCTGAAAGGCCTAAATCGATCATCCGGAGCGGGATCGGTTTTTCTTCCCGGCCATGGACAATCTGGTCGACGATCCGCTCGAGCGCATCTCCGAGATAGACAGAAAGGATCGTTGGAGGAGCCTCATTTCCTCCTAAGCGATGGTCATTGCCCGCAGAGCCGATGCTGGCCCGAAGCAGGCCCGCATGTTCATGGACCGCTCTTAATATCGCTGTCAACAGGGTAATAAAAGCTAAGCTATTTTCTTTCGGGTCGAGGAGATTGAGACCTGTATCGGTCCCAAGCGACCAATTATTGTGCTTGCCAGAGCCGTTGATATGGGCAAATGGTTTTTCATGAAACAAGCAGGCGAGGTCGTGCTTGATCGCCACTTGCCGCATGATCTCCATCAAGAGGAGATTATGATCGACGGCGATCGAGGCCTTTTCAAATAGGGGAGCTGCTTCATGTTGAGCCGGGGCGACTTCATTGTGCCTTGTTTTGAGCGGGATCCCAAGTCTGATAGCAAGATCCTCAAATTCCCTCATGTAGGCCATAATCCGGTCTTTAACGCTCCCGAAATAGTGATCTTCGAGCTCCTGCCCTTTTGCTGGTTTGGCCCCGTAGACGGTCCTTCCAGCAAGCAAGAGATCGGGCCTTAAGAGATAAAAACTCCTGTCGATCGCAAAATATTCCTGCTCGGCGCCCAAAGTGGAAAAGACTCTTCCTGCTGGGATCCCGCAAAGCTCTAGAAGTTTAAGAACTGTTTTATTGAGCTTCTCATCGGACCGGAGCAGCGGCAGCTTATGGTCGAGAGCGTCCCCTTTCCAAGAGAAAAATACGGAAGGGATGCAGAGCGTCATCCCATCTCCTCCCTCCCACAAAAAAGGGGGCGAAGATAAGTCCCAAGTCGTATATCCTCTCGCTTGGTGGGTCGATCTCAACCCTCCGGAAGGAAAGGAGGAGGCGTCCGGCTCTCCTCTCAATAACTCTTTGCCGCGAAATTTTTCGATCACTTTCCCTTTTTCAGACCAGCTAAGGAAAGAGTCATGTTTTTCACCTGTTGAATGGGTCAACGGCTGAAACCAATGGGTAAAATGGGTGGATCCATGATGGATAGCCCAATTCTTTAATTCTTCGGCTACCGCATCGGCTGTCGACTCCTCAAGTTTTTCTTTCCCTTCAATCGCCCCTTGGAGATTCAAGAAGGCCTTTTTAGAGATCTTCGCTTCCATCTGATGGATAGGGAAAACATGGGATCCAAATTGGACAGAATGGCGAAGCGCTTCCGATTCTTTCCTCTGCCTGGTCCTTTTTCCAATATTCTGAAGAGTTTCTACGCGGACAGCTGTCATCGGATTACCTCCCAATTATTGGCCAAAGCGAGTCTCTTTAAAGACAAACTAGGCTGCACCACAACAGCCTGGTCCGCCCATTCTAACAGGGGCCTATCGTCTTCGCTGTCGGTATAGACAACGGAGGAGAGACAGGGAATTTTCTTGGCCCACATCAGCTTAGCCTTCCCTTCAATTAGGGATGCAATTTCGCACAAACGCCCCTCTTTGTCAACGTTATATTCGGTTCCTCTCCACTCATCAAATCCCAAACGAGAGGCGATTTCCCTCACGATAAAATCGGGGGAACTCGAAAGTAAAAAAGTTCTTTCTCCCACTGCTTTGGCTTTGATAAAACGGTCGTAAACAACCGGATGGATTTGTTTTTCTAACCACCCATCGAGAAATTTTTTTGCCTCTTCGATAAAAACGGAGAGCAAATTTCCTCTCAAAGCGATTTCAAACACTTCGTGATGCAAATCTTGAATCGACAGTTTCCCGAAACGGGCCTTGAAATAGAGAGGGACGATTTTAAATAGCGTCCTTTTGGGCAAAATCTTATTGGCGAGGAGATGAAAATAGAAGGAGAAGCTGGCCGTTTTCTTGACCAGCGTCCTATCTAAATCGAAAATACTAACTTTCAAGATCGGCAATTTTCTGCTCGATCTCTTCGATGCCTGCGTTTGCTTTTTCGAGCCGTTCTTTTTCCTGCTCGACAAGCTCTTGGATCTGCATCGCTTTTTCAAAGTCAAGTCCGGAGCCTCCAAGAGACTTACGGTACCCTTCCAGCTGCGCCTTAACCTCTTGTCTTCTTGCTTTCTTCTGGGACAAAACGACTTTCAAGTTTTCTAAAGTCTTTTTATCATCTTCTGAGAGATTCAAGAGGGAATGTTCTTTCTTATCGGCGATCAGGTCTTTTAGAAGCTTGAGCGATCTTTCGAGCTGCTGCCTTTCGATTTTAGAAATTTCGAGCTCTACGATCTCATCCTGGACTTCTTTAAAAGCAGAGCTTAACGCTTCTAACTCGAGTTTCTCTCCCTCTCTATTCAATAGGGAAATCCGCTCTTTGAGCGCGGCGATTTTCTCCTTTTTCTGTCGGAGTTTTTCTTTTTCCGCCTCTTCGAGCTCGCGAGCTTTCTGTTCTTGGGCCGCAACATGCGGAGAACGCAATTTGTACAGCTCATCTTTTAGCCACCGTACATCATCTCGGTGGAGCATGACGTTTCTCATTTCTTGCAGGATCAGATCGATTTCCCGATCGAGATCGCGCAATGCCATCTCAGCTGCCTTAGATTTGAGCTCCTCGATTTTCGTTTGGATGCCCGTTCTCTGTTCTGCTGAAGCCTGCTTTCTTTGGAATACTTCTTTTTTGTGCTCTTTCTCCAGCACTTTTACCTTATCCCAACATTCGCTCAATTTCAGCCGTGTACGGCTGAATGTAGCGCTATTGAGCGTGAGGAGCTTTGCCATCCCTTGAAGAGATTTGATATCTTCCCGAAGGGCGTAATAGGGAGCTCCGACAATTTCCTCTCCCTTGAAGTGTTGGGAGACAAACGAGTCGACATCTTTTTCAAATTCGCTGCTAACCGCATCGATCAATTCTTTCCGTTTCGGGAAAATTTGATCTCCTAAATCAGAGAGACGTTTGAAAAATTTCGACTTGAAGCGGATCCGCATATCGGTCTTCAGGATCTCTTTCCTAAGCCCGTTCAAGCGGCTTGCGAGGGTGTTGAGGAGGTTCAATTCCCGTTGGATCTTGTTGTAGAGATCGTGTTTCGCTTGCGTCGCTACTGGGAATTCAATTTCGTTCACGCCTGATAGGAGGGCCTCAAAATTGGAGATCTCCCCCTCAAGGGCTTTGATCGCCAAGTCGATTTGCTCCATAGCAAATGCGCTTTGTTCTTCTAAAATTTCTTTTAAGCGTCTCGCTTCAACAGTCAGTTCCACATACTCTCCCCAGAGTTTGGAACGGATAGCGGGATTGAGATTTTCTTTAAAGAAGGGGAGGATCAATCGCCGCATTTCCCAAAATTCACGGAAGCGGGGGCTCCCTTCTTGGGAAACAGTTTGCCGCATAAATTGGAGACCTAAGTCGATCTTTTCTTCGGGGGTCGGCAATTTTGCCATTTTCTCCGAAAATTCTTTGAATAGATCGCTCAAGTTTTCCTTTTGTGGTTCAGACTCGGGAGCGGGATCGAGTTCAGGAGGAAGGGAGGAAGAGGGTGTCATAATAGTCGCCTTTAATCAAAAAAAAGAGAATGCTTGGAGTAATTTAAACCAAAGGTCTTTTTCTTGAAAGGTTTTTTCTTTTTTTGCACATTTTGGGTATCTAGAAGATTTTTTAAATCCCCAGCCTAAAACATAAACTCCGTGCGAGACCGGGCCCGATACCGAGACCGAACCGAGCTTTCGTTCTCCGAAAAAATCAACGCAAAGACGCCGAGACGCAAGAAAATTGAACTTTCCTACCGCTGCCGAAGACAGTAAAGAACTCGGTTCGGTCTCGGTCTCGCACGGAAATTTGGTCGATTAGTAGCCCTGCTCAAAATCTTGCAGGATTAGCTCTTTGAGCCGGTCTGGGTTATGCTCTTCGATGTTGAGCCAACGGAAGAGCGGCTCCTTCCGAAACCAGGTAAATTGCCTCTTGGCATAGTTCCGAGAGGCTTTTTTAAAGCTCGTGAGAAAAGTCTCAAAATGTTCCGGGCCTTGTGGACTATCGAGAAAATCGAGCGCTTGCCGATATCCGATCGCTTGAGAGGCCGGAGGGTTTTTTCTCAATCCATTTTTCTCTAACGCCTTCACCTCTTCGAGAAAACCTTTCCGGATCATCTCTTCACATCGGAGATCGATTCGGGAATAGAGCCTCTCTCTCGGATAATAGAGAAACCAACAGCGAAAATCGTATTCCTGCTCCTGCAATTCCCCAGGTTTTGGGAAATCGCTCACCCGCCGCTCAGAAAGGGCCATGATTTCAAGGGCGCGGATGATTTTGTGCCGGTCTTGCTCTGAAATGGTCGCCGCATAATCGGGATCTAGCATCTGAAGCCTTTCGTAGAGCACTTCCGGCCCTAGCTCGCCCATCTGCCTATCGAGCTGCTCTCTCACCTCAGGGACCGAGGGAGGGCCTTGCGGAGGGCCGTAGAGAAGGGCATGGATGTAGAAGCCGGAGCCTCCGACGACAATAGGAACATTTTCCCTAGCGAGAATCTCAGAAAATGACTTTTGGGCGCATTTATAGAACTCAGCGACATTGTAGATTTGGGTGATGTCGCATACATCGATTAAGTGATGGGCAATGAGGGCGCGCTCTTCGGGCGCCGCTTTTGCAGTACCTATGTCCATCCCTCGATAAACTTGAGCTGAATCGGCCGATACGATTTCTCCCCCAATCGATTGGGCAAGCGATAGAGAGAGCTGCGTCTTACCCGAAGCCGTTCGCCCCGCAATCACTAAGATCCGCTTCTTCTTCGTTTCGGAGAAGATTTTTTCTTTCTGCGGGACGGGCGCCCGCGATAACGTCGCCTTCATCCTTTGTGAAATTGCAACGCTTCTTTTTCATTCGAGCAGATATGGAGGATTTTATCGAATCCTGCCATTTTGATGATCTCGCTTACTTCATCCCCTACCGAGAAGAGGATGAGCGAGCCATTTTTCCCTTTTAATTTTTTTGTAGCAGAGAGAAGAAGCCTCATCCCTGCGCTGCTCAAGTAATCGATATCAGAAAAATCGAGGAGTAGGAAATTGTGATGCTCATCGATCAAAGCATTGAGTTTTCTCTCTAAGATGGGCGTGGTTGCGGCGTCGAGCCGCCCAGTAATCCGCAAAATCACTCTGTGTTCGATTTCTTCCAGCTCGATATGCAAACCAACGCCCATAGTTATCCTTTTATTGGATGATTTCCAAATGAATGCGGCGACCGAGTCTTGCTCCGATCGTCATTGCTAATGTACGCAAAGAACGGATCACATTCCCTTTGCGTCCTACTACTTTGCCAATATCTTCAGGGGCTACCCGGATTTCGATCAAAAGGCCGCTTTGCCCTTCCATAGAGCGGATATCCACTTTTTCAGGTTGATTGACCATGTTTTTTACAAGGTACGCAACAAATTCTTCCATATTTTATTCCTCCTAAGGACAACAGTGTAAAAAAACTTATCTTTGAATTCAACGACTCTCTCTTATCAATTTTTCTTTTTACTGGCCTTAAATTTTTTCCTCTCTATACTTGTCGCTTTTTTAACTAAAACTAGGAGTTTTTTATGGCAGCACAGGCAGCGCGTCTTCCCTTCGTGGCAGCACCAATTCCATGTGCCGATTTTGTTCCTAATAATGAACGTATTGTCACTGATTTGACCACCCATTGCTTTTTGAAACAAAACGCGATTACCAATCGAGTCAGAGATATTGTTGTCATTGCCGCCCTCATCACGGCTGTGGTAATCGGAGTTATTCTAGGATCCTCTTTATCTCCATTGGCTGGATTTTTCTTAGGATTCTTAACCTTTTTCGTCTCTACGTGCATCTATAGTAAATTCGGCAATCTGATCAAGAGCCGGCGGTATGAAAGGATGCAAGAGACCCTAAGACAACCCGATTTCATCAGCTTCGCCAATTTCAACAAATGGCCGCTGTCTCGAACCACCATGTTCCATTTTCAAAAAGCTTACTTTAAAGATGTTCTAAGCAGGGCTTAATAAACCGAGAGGGATTTAAAAATCGGAATATGGCAAGGAGGCGCCCTGAATTTGAGCCAGCTCTTAGCGGCGTCGAATCTTACCCCAAAGACGTTGCGTCTTTGGGGACCCCATTGGATTAAGGGGTCCCCGAAAATGCACCATTTTTGGGGAAAGTCGTTGCAGCTAAACTTAAAAAGTTTAGCGATGCAGACGGGTCTCAAAGACAGTGGCTGTCCGACGTAGCCTAAGGGCCCCCGAAGACGCATCGTCTTTGGGGAAAGGCGTCGCCAGAACCGATTTTTCAATCACGAGCGGTTTAACGTTTCTTCGGAGATCCATTTCAGGTAGCGGGGGTTTCCCCGCTCCGCTGGGATCTCTACGATCTCAGGGACTTCATAGCTGCAATTTTTTTGGATATACTCTTGGATTTTATCAAAGTATTTTTTTTCAGTCTTCAATATCACCTTCGATTCGTTCCCCTCTTCGATCTTCCCCTGCCACCGGTAAACCGATACGACCGTGGGGATAATCGATGCACAGGCGATCCATCTCTTTTCCAACAATCCATAGGCGATTCTTTTCGCCTCTTCCATGTCCTTACACGTCCAGAAAATATAGATCATCCTTGATTCTCAACAAAAGCGAGTTGAGGGATTCTTAAATCGATGATGCGCGGGGCAAATCTTCCCCCTTCTTTAAGCGTAGAGATCTGCTTTTGATAATCTTCCGCCATCGATCGGCGGAGCGAGAAGAAATTGGCAAGCTGCTGGCTGTAGTCTTTTGGAGCAAGCCGAAGGATTTTCGGAAACGTACAGACGATCTCCTGCCCATTTTGCTTCGAAGTCAGTTCCTCCTCAGTAAATAGGACAATCTCTCTTTGCCCAAGACTCGGATGGAAAGCATTGGAGACATCGATCCTTTTGACCCGAAGCCCCTCCTTCCAAGGGGAGCCTTCTAACGACTGGAGGATTTCAAAGGCAAGATGGATGTATTTATTCTTCAAAGGCGTGAGCCACTGCCCCCCTTTCCGCCCCGATTGGTCTTCTGGCCCGCCGAATGGAGGAAGTCCAAGATAAATCTCAGGGAAGTTTTTCGGCGAGAAAAAGGGAACTACCGGAAAGAGGATCCCATCTCGATCAATCGCGGTGTTCTGGTAATCTGCAAGCCAAGCGGCCGGTTTTCTCACTTCATATTCGATGTAGAGTGTACCAGGAGGAATTCTTTTTACTTTAGCGTTCGCAATGAGTGGAGAAGCGAGGAGTTTTTGCTCCGCTTTTTTTATGTCAAAAGCATAAAGAGAGATCGGTTTGTCAGCCGATAGATTAAGCAATTCTGCCAAATAGGCCGTTTTCAACGCCTCTTTTTCAGGCCCTGTTTGAACGATCGCTGCGATATTGTATTTCGGAGAGTTCAACTGATTTTTTTTCGATTTCCACCAGATCGCATAGCCTCCAAACGAGAGGGCGCACGTCAAGCATGTAGATCCGATAAGGCAAAAGAGGGCTTGACGGATGCTCCAAAGAGGCGGACGATCATCCATCAACGGCCCCGTATTTCCATGAGCCGCCGGCTCCGCTGCAGAGCTAACGCGATCAGCTCGTCATTGATTTGAGATCGAGTCATTCCCGATTTTTCCCACATCTGCGGGAAAGCGCTTGTCGGCGTGAAGCCAGGAAATGGATTGATCTCATTGAACCAGTAGTGCCCTTCCGTATCGAAGAAGAAGTCGATCCGGGCAAGACCTTTACAGCCGGCCGCCTGGTACATCTTTGTCGCTAATTCCTGTCCTAACTCCTGATCCATTTCGCTCATTTTGGGGGGAATCTGTATCGGCGATGCATGTTTCCCATATTTCAATTCGTAATCGAGAAAGGCCCCGCCCGTGAGCACCTCTCCTGGAGTAGAGACTCTCACCGTCTCGTTCCCCAAAAGAGAAAATTCTATCTGCCGCCCTTCAATGTGCTGCTCGACAATCACTGCATCGTCGTAATAAAAGGCAAGTTCGGCGCGGCTTTCCACCTCTTCAGGAGAATCGGCCCGTCCTACGCCGATGCTCGAACCGAGATGAACCGGTTTGATCCAAACAGGATATCGCAATCTTTCGGCAATCTTTTTCAACAGTTCGCTCGGGTTTTTCCTATAGCTCAACAGGTCCATTTCAAAAAACGGAGGAGTCGGGACATTATGGATCAGGGCCATCTGTTTCGTCCACGCTTTTTGCATGCATAAGGGGCCGCTCCTGTAATCGCAGCCGGCATACGGAATTTGGAAAGTATCGAGAAGAGCTGGGATCATCCCATCTTCTCCCTGCGGTCCATGCAAGACAGGGATGCAGAGGTCGCACTTCTGGATCTCTTTGAGGATTTCATGAGAAAATAATCCCTTGGTCGAGCCGCTTTTTTTCTCCAATTTTTCAATCGTATCGTCCCCAGTGATCCATTCCCCTTTTTTGGTAATCCCAAATAGTTTTACTTCATAAGAGGAGCGATCGAGATTCTCGACAATTTTTTTCGTCGACATGAGGGATACTGGATGTTCTGCAGAAGTTCCGCCGCAGATGACGCCGACACGCCATTTCGGAGCGAGTTTCCGATATTCCTCTAAAATCCCGCTTCCCGACCGGGTCACATCGCCCGCTCCCAAAGTCAAAACAACATCTAAAGGTTTAAGCAGACGAGCCACCTCCGATTCCAGAGAGGCGCGGGGCAAATAGATCGTTTTTCCGCCTAATTTTTCTCTCATTTTCGCAAATAAGGCGCTACTAGTGATCCCTTCGATAGGGGCTTCTCTTGCGCTATAGATGTCGGTCATCGCCACGAGATCGGCATCGGAAAAACAGGTGGTAAACTCATCGAATAGATCGCGCACCCGCGTATAGCGATGGGGTTGGAACACTACGACCATCCGTCTTTCCCGAATTCGCTCCCGAAGAGCCCGAAGGGTCACCCCGATTTCTGTAGGGTGGTGCCCGTAATCATCGAAGAGGACCGTTTTGTTCTCTTCCCATTTTTTTTCGAGCCGCCGGGCAGTTCCCCGGAATTTTTTAAATGCGCTCCGGATCGCCTCTTCCGCAATCCCCAAACTTCTCGCAAGCCCAAACACCGCAGCCCCGTTGAGAGCATTATGGCGGCCAAAAAGAGAAAGTTCGATCTTATTATTATCCCCCAAATCGAAAAGAATCCCCTTTTCTGTAGTGCGGAAGCGGCTGATCCTCAAGTCTGCCTTTTCTGAAAATCCATAGGAAGTTCCCTTCGGTTTCAAAACGCATAGGCGAGGATCATCGGCGCACCAAAAAAGGTGTTTTTCCTTTTTTACTTGAGAGAAAAATTGGGCAAAGGCCGCATCGAGCTTCTTTTCTGTTTGCCAGTAGTCGAGATGGTCATTTTCTAAATTGGTGACAATCGCCCCAAAGGAAGGTGTTTTTAAGAACGATCCATCGCTCTCATCAGATTCAGCGACGAAATAGTCTCCCTTTCCCGCCCTTCCATTCGTATTTTCCGAGAGCAAGATCCCCCCGATCGCAAACGAAGGGTCGAGACCTGCCTCGATCATCACCGCGGCAAGCAAAGAAGTGGTTGTCGTCTTCCCGTGCGTTCCCGTCACCAAGAGGCTCTTTTTCTCTTTTAGCAACTGATCGAGAAGATCGGAGCGGTGGAGAATCGGGATTTGCAGTTCTTTTGCCCTCGCAATTTCCACGTTGTGGTCCTTCACATCGGTGCTTCTCACGACGACGCAATCGGGCTGGACCCTCTCTGGATCATGTCCGATCCAAACAGAGACTCCCTCTTTTCTCAATTGGTCGAGAAGAGGGCTCTCAGACGCATCGCTTCCCTGAACTCGGTCCCCTTTTTGGACCAAAATCCTGGCCAAAGCGCTCATCCCAATTCCGCCAAGCCCAATCAGATGATAGTTCATTTTGCCCCTACTCTCCTCACGATCGTCCCAAAGTCAGCTCTTTTTTCCTGTTCCACTTTTTTCAATCGGTCTACGTAGTTTTGATAATCTTTCCAAAGAAGGAGGATTTCCTCTCTCATCCGGTCCACTGTCGCATCTTTTTGGAGGACCATTCTAGCTCCCCCGATCGCCCCTGTCAAAAAATGACCATTGATTCTCTGGTGGTCTTCCGCCGCAAAAGGATAGGGGATCAAGAGGGCAGGTTTTTGAAATTGGATCAATTCAGCGCAGCTCCCTGCTCCTGAACGGCACACAACTAGATCGGCAGCCGCATACGCTTTTCCCATCTCTGTCTCAAATTCTTTCACCTTTGCAGAACTTCCATATTCCGCCTTCCCGCCCTTTCCCGTCAAATGGAGAACCTGGACGTCCAACCCCTGCACCACTTCTGGCATCCTCTCATTCAAGAAAGAGGCTCCTTGGGACCCGCCGAAAACCAAGATCGTTTTCCGGCCAGGATCGAGGCCATATTCCCGCCTCGCATCTTCCTTCGTTCCGGCCCATCCCTTCTTTTTCCAAGGGAGCATCGGGACAAACACCCCTTTCTTTACTACAGCTGGAAATTGGAGAGCGATCGTCTCTGCTGCTGGGAGAAATAGCCGATTTACCTTTCCCAAAATGCAATTTGCTTCAAAGAGGACCAGTTTTTTTCTCAATAGCGCAGCAGCAAGGAGGACGGGAAAACTGTGGTAGCTTCCGAAACCGACTACTACATCCGGCTTCCATTTCCACATCAAAGAGAGGCTTTTCCACAATCCTTTCAAAGAAGAGGCAAAAAACGAGAACGGCTGTTTTAGAGGAGCCGAAGGGATTTCTCGAAAGGGGATTTTTTCTTTCTCAAAGAAATGGCTCTGGGATAATTTGTAGCCTGCAAAGATGAGTTCGCAATCTTCTTTCAGCAACTCGGTAAGTTGTTGGGCGGGGAACAAATGACCTCCCGTCCCTCCTGCAGCAATCAACACCTTCAATTTACGCTTCATAGCTAACTCGCTTTGTTTTTCTGGAAATATCGAGAAGAATGAAGAGGATCATCACATTGACCATGAGGGATGTCCCTCCTTGGGAAAAGAAAGGCAGAGTCATCCCCTTGCTAGGCAGAAGCCCAGAAACGATACCGAGATTCAAAAAAGCTTGGATCGAGATGAGGAACGTGAGTATGGCCGAGAGAAAAAAGGCGCCCGGCTCGGTTGAGCGGATCGACACCAAAAAGCCTGCATAAGAAAAAATGACATACAGGGCAATGAGAGCCAAAATCCCGATGAATCCCATTTCTTCTGCATAGATCGCCGCAATGTAGTCGCTCCTCGCCTCAGGTAAATAATTGAGTTTTTGTAGGCTCTCTCCCAGGCCGCGTCCGAACAATTGCCCCGATCCGGCTGCGATTTTTGCTTGTTGGTTCTTATGCCCCTTTCCCCTCAAATGGAGCTCTTGATGGTAATAGACTTCAAGCCGGTTTCTCACG
>CAYZHU010000002.1:31125-38997 GCA_964477585.1 uncultured bacterium | reverse complement strand
CCATTAGGGAAGCATTGAAGCAAGAATCCCTCGCATTTATGCGAGGGAGGTTCAAAGGACAGCTTCCTATAGATTTAGAAGTTTCCCATTCTTTCGAAAGATTCTCTGACGGCCTCTTTGAGCTTCTCGATATCGAGGCCAGGCCGATCTTCCTTCTCATCGTACTGACTTACAAGCGCGAAGGAATTTCCAAGAGGATTATTCTTGAACGAAACATTGGTTCTTCCATCGACAAAATCCAAAGAAAGCTCTGCCTTAGTCAAACATTCAGGTCGGATCAATCCTTCTGGATCTCTTAGAATAAGGGCCAAAGCTGCATCCGAGAGGGTTCCTTGGACTTTTTGGTTCACTAGAATGTCGTGCAAAACCTTCAACTTCCGCTCCATTTTGGTCTCTATTTCTTTATTCGACGTCACTTCTGGCACCATCTCTTTACAAAGCGCCCACGCCTCTTGGAGCGAATAAGATGGAGATTGATTGATCTTCTCATCCAAGGCTTTGAGAAAAGCTTCTCCATTGCCTAATTTACAGAAATCGTCATGTCGTTCCCGAATAGAAGGAACATTCCATGCTTGGAAGCTGCCAAGTAGGAATTTTTGAAGCATGCTTGCTTGAGGAGAAAATAAAGAAGCAAAGAGCGTTTTATGGGTTGTTCCACCCACGCGGTTGAAATCTTTCCACTGGATTCCCCCTTTTTTATCTTTGGAGATTGTCCCATCTGTTCTTACTGGGACGCGAGTAGCAAGATAGGCCTCGTAATCAAAAACAGAGGCAAAGGCTCGATACATCTGTTCCACTTTTTTCGCGGTTGCAGCAGGATCCGCTCCTTGTCTTTTGACTCCTTCATCGATGTTGAATGAGCCGTAGTCTACAACTCTTGTGGTAGGTAGAAGTTCAGGATGTTCTGTATAATACTCAATCATTCCATCAATCGGAGCGATCGACATCTCAAGAATCTGTGGAGAAACCCCGTTTGCTAATTTTCGAGTTTCCTCAAATTCTTGATAGAGGACTTCGACTGGTTGAGCAGGTGCGAGTTGTCGGAAAAATGCTTCTACTTTTTCATTCTTTTTCAATTCAAGCGCTTCATGATAAATCCCTTCATACCCCTCTTCTTTCCCTTTTCCTGCTACTCTCGGTTTATCGGTATAGAACTGGATCGAGTGTAAAAGAAGGGGATCGACTTTCCCTTCCGCCACTAATTCGCACAAGATCAGTTGGAGTGTTTCGACCTTCATATTCAAGTATTTCTCTGCACCTTCGGAAACAATCACATGGACTGTTGTAAGGTCATTGTGTTGTTTGAAATAATTTTGAAGGGCGAGAACCATCTCTATGTAAAAGCCGAGGTCATCGGGCTCCACGTCCGTTCTGCAGCGCTGTTGAACTAGGTTGATTTCCACCTTGCCCTTCAGGGTATTATCCTGCATAGGAATCCAACGGGGAGCCAAAACAGCGTCCCAAGCAAATTGTTTGGAGAATTGGGAAACAATAGATTCTTCAAACGGTATTACAATTTCCGTCTGAGGTTTTAAAGAATTTGGTACTAAACCGATCATAATAACATCCTTTTTATTTTCGAAATCATTTTATAACAACATTAAATAAAACAAAAACATTAAAAACAATCATATTAATAAATTTTTGTTGCATCTTCGATTCAATATTTTTATATAAATTTTCTAGAGGGAGGGATCTCTGCGTTGTGCCAATTTTCCGTTTTAGAAAAAAACCTCTTTTAGGAAAAATCAGCACAATCTTAATCTTACTTCCTTAAACCAACTGAACGCATGCAGCAGAAACAAAAGCGTTCTCTCTACAGTCTCTATCTGGCCTACTTTGCCGATTATTTTAGTTGGGGAGCTGCTATTGCCTTTTTGGCCATCTATCTGAGTTCTGAAAAAACTCCTTTCCTTCATTTATTTTGGGACCAGCAAATCTCTTTAGGGATTGCGTTAGCCGCTTTTCCTGTAGGGGAGGTGATCGGGTCTCCCATTTTAGGAGATCTATCAGACTGGATCGGACGGAAAAAAGTGTTGATTTGGGGCCTTTGGGGGTCGATCTTCAGCATGGCCCTTTGCGCCTTCTCCATTTGGATCGGCTCATTTGCCCTCTTTGTCCTCTGCCAGCTCCTGATTGGCTTTTTTTCCGGCAAACAGGCGATGGCCCAAGCGGCCATCGTTGAAATTCAGGCTGGAGGGAAAGGACAGAAGCTCGCATTTCTTTCAGTGCTCGGAGGAGCAGCTTGGATTGCTGGCCCATTCTTGGGAGGGATTCTGATGGAAGAGCCCTTTGTTTCTTATGGGGGATTTATTTGGCCCAGTTTGCTTGCTTTATTCGTTTACGTGGTGTCGCTTTTCTACACCCGGTTTTGTTTTATCGATATTTATCAACCCTCATCGAGAAATCTCTCTCCCATCCAATTTCTCCAAAGCATTGGGGATCTCTTTATCTTGACCTGGAAAGAGAGCTTATTTTTTATCTTCCTCTTAAACCTTTTAGGTTGGTACTTGCTCGCTGTCTCCCTTTCCGATTTCCTCATTGTCCGGTTCCATTTGACGGAAGCGCAAGTGGGTTTTTTCAATAATTATTTGAGTTTTTGCTTCACTTTGGGAGGGGTGATCGGAACCGTTTGGATTCTACACCGCTGGCGGGCAAAAAATATTTTGTTTTGGAGCCTTCTCATTGGAGCCCTGGGTCTTTTTTTCCTCTTTGGAGCTGAAAAAGTCACAGAACTATGGACCTATTTGGCCATTCCTGCTTTTACAGAAGCTTGGATCTATCCAGCTTATCAAACTGTCCTCTCGGATCATACAAGTGAACGAAATCAAGGGAAGCTATTCGGCTTGATCGGCGCAAGCAATGGCGCGTGCCAATTTGCCGCATCGATCATACTCAGCGGGATTTCCAGCACTGTTTCAATTCTGATGGCAGCAGCGCTCTTTTTAAGCAGCGCAGCCATTCTTCCGGTTCTCATACGGAAACGAAAAGCCCATCACGCTTGATTATAGAGTTCTTCTAAGGTCTTATAGAGTTCATCGATCTGTTTTTTCTCCTGCTCAATAGAAGCGAGAAGCGATCGGATTTTCTCTCCATTTCCCTTATGGGAGATAGCGGCCAGCTCCTCATTGTGGATAGCAAAACTCTTTTCTAGCTGAGAAAGTCTCTCTTCGCATTTCTTGATCTCCCCTTTGACAGATTTAGGGACAGATTTAGGGACAGGCTTAAGTGGAGGCGCTTTTTTTTCCCGTTTTTTTTCCTTTTCTTCTTGCCATCCTTCCTTAGAGAGAAATTCGTCATAAGTACCCAAAAAAACCTCTTGTTTTTCTTTGTGGCAAATGATGAGTTTCTGAAACAGAATCCGCCTTAAAATCCATTCGCTATGGGTCACCATGATCACGGCTCCCTTAAAAGCTTCAATGGCATCGATCAGCGCTTCGATCGATTCGATATCGAGGTGATGGGTCGGCTCGTCGAGTAAAAGGAGATTGCACGGCTTCGCTACAATTTTGCCGAGAAGGACACGGCTCTTTTCCCCTCCTGAGAGGATAGAGATCGGCTTTTTTGCCAAATCGCCGCTAAACATCATAAGCCCGCAAATCCCTCTTATTTGGCTAAAATTCAATTGGGGATTGGCTGAAGATATCTCTTCTTCTATTGTTAAATCCCGATTGAGCCGATCGATACAGGTTTGTCCAAAATAGCCGAGATGCATCGCCTGCGAAACTGTCAAGGTCCCTCTTTGCGGGGCAATCTCTTGCGCTAAAAGCTTCAAAAGGGTCGATTTTCCAAACCCGTTTTTTCCGATAATTGCGATCCGCTCCCCTCTTTCAACCGTTAAGGAGAAGTCTTCAATCAGCGGCCTGTCATAAGAAAACTGGAGATGGGAGGCCTCCAACATTTTTCTCCCCATGAAAGGAACTTCATGAAAGCTGAAATCGAGGTTGTGGAGCGCTTTTAACTTCTCCAAAGTAGGCATTTTTTCAATGATTTTTTGTTTCGATTGGGCTTGAGTTGCCTTGCTAGCTTTGGCTCCAAACCGGTCGACAAAACTTTGCAAATGAGCCTTTTTCTTCTCGAGATTGATCCGGGTCGATTCATGGGTCTCTTCTTCTAGGGCAATCAATTGAAAAATATCGGAACTTTTTCCCTCGATTTTGTAAATTTTTTGCCGATGGATACCCATCATATGGGTCGTGACATCGTCCAAAAACTGAAGATCGTGAGAGATCAAGATCATCTCCCCCTTCCATTGTTTTAAAATCTTGGTGAGGAACCGGATTGAGAGGATATCGAGATAATTGGTCGGCTCATCGAGAAGGAGGCAATCGGGTTCAGAAACTAATACTTTGGCTAATTGAAGGCGAAGTTGATATCCCCCTGACAGCATGTGGGGAGATCCCTCCATAGCGCTTTCGGCAAATCCGAGTCCAAAAAGGATCTGCTCCACTTTGTATAGATCATCTTTATCTCGAAGCCCCAGAGCCCCTTCTTGTAGAATAGTGGGCTGCGTGAAGTGGATATGTTGCTGAAGCAGGCCAATTCGGTATCCCTTAGGAAGGACGATTCTCCCTTTATCAGGCTTTTCTTCTCCTGTAATTACTTTAAAAAGGGTCGATTTTCCTGAGCCGTTTCTTCCGATCAGGCCGCACCGTTCCCCTTTTTGGATGCTAAAAGAGGCTCCATCAAATAATTCTTGCTCTCCGAAACAGAGTTTAAGATCTTCACCTTGAATGATAAATCCCCCCACTTGTCAGAATTGATCTATTCAGATTATATTTATGATTAATTTCACACAATGAGAACAACACTCTAACACTCTCCACGATCCCATTTATCTTAATAACGGATAGATTTTATGAATATAAAATATTTACTATTGATTATAGTCATTTTCAATGCAGCGTGCATTGAAACAGATATCTATTTGCCAGCCTTCCCCGATATGATGGCGTTCTTTAAGGTTACCGAGGATGAAATCCAGAGCCTCCTCACTTGGAATTTTGTGGGGATATGCCTCTCCGGGCCTATTTACGGCCCTGTGTCTGATTCTATGGGCAGAAAAAAGCCCCTTCTCATTGCTTTAGGACTATTTTTGTTGGGGAGCATCATCACGATCTTTGCCCAAACATTTGATCAAATGCTTTGCGGAAGATTCCTCCAAGGCCTGGGTAGCGGCGGATGTTTCACATTGGGAACGGCTGTTCTATTCGACGCCTTTCAAGCAGAAAAGGCTACTAAAGCGCTGAATCAACTCAATATGATTATCCCTTTCATTATGGCTTTGGCTCCGATGTTAGGAGGGTATCTCAATTGCGCTTTTGGATTCCGTTCCAATTTTTTTGCGATCGCTCTATTTGTGCTAGTAAGCTTTGCCATCTCCATCTTCTTCTATGATGAGACTCTGCCAGCGGAAAACCGAGCCCCTTTTCAAATCAAGAAGATGGCAAAAGATTTCAAAACAGCCTTTTGCTGTCTTCCATTTTGGCAAGTGACTTTGATCGCCAGCCTGATATTCGCAGGCTACTTGACCTTTCTCTCAGGCACAGCTGTTCTTTTCGTAGTAGAATTTGGGATGAAAAAGGAAATTTTCCCCTTCTTCCAGGCTGCGATTCTAGGCGCCTGGCTCATTGCAAGCCTCACTTGTTCTCCCTCGATCTCCCGCTGGGGAACACAAAAACTCAAACAGGTGGGAATTATATTGATCGTGCTCGGCGGTTTGGAATTGGCAGTGAGCACAGTTATTACTCCTAAAGACCCCTATCTTTTGACTGCAGGCATACTTCTATTTGCATTCGGCAGCAACTGGATCATCGCGCTCTATTTTCCTGAAGGGATGGAACTACTCCCTGAAATCAAAGGGGTGACCTCGAGCCTCATGACCTCCGCCCGTCTATTGATCACCTCGCTTGTCGTTGGTTTAACAAGCGCTCTCTATGACGGCACGATTTATCCTATCTCTGGAATGATTTTGGGAACTATAATTGTTATTCTTCCTATCATCTATTTCTACGAGAAAAGAAGAAAAGAAAATTTAGTTCGAGAAACTTCTATTTCAAACACTCTAATACATTAAGGTTCATATTTGAATAGATCGGAAAGAGATTCTCCGCTGGACATTCGCAAGATCGCATTCGCCAAAAGAGGGGCTACAGATAGCTGTTTCAAATTGGGAGGCGAATTGCCTCGGAGAGGGATCGTATCTGTCACGACTAATTCTTCCAGATAGGAATTTGCAATTCTTTCATTTGCAGGTCCAGACAGAACGGGATGGGTGATACAAGCAAAAACTCTCCGGGCCCCCTGTTCTTTCAAGTGTTTGGCTGCTAGTACTAGAGTACCTGCTGTATCGCAAATATCATCGATGATGACACAGTCGGATCCTCGCACCTTTCCGACTAAATTCATCGATTCGACAACACCTGCCTCAGCTCTATGCTTGGCGAACATCGCCATGCGGGAAGAAATTCCAAATGACTGAAGTCCTTCTGAGAACAATCTAGCCCGTTCCACCCCTCCAGCATCTGGAGAGACAACGACTAAGTCTGAAAGACCTAGCTTGGCGACATAAGGAACAAAAATCACGGAAGCATAAAGATTATCTACCGGAACTGTGTGAAAAAAACCTTGGATTTGTCCACAATGGAGATCGATCGCCATCACATGGTCTGCCCCCGCACCTTCGAGCAGCATGGAGACATCGGATGCAGAGATGGGGACTCTTCCCTTTGTTTTTCGGTCCTGTCTTGCGTAGCCGAAATAGGGAATGATTGCTGTCACAGTTCTAGCGGAAGAGCGCTTTAGAGCTCGGATCATCAAAAAAAGTTCCATGAGATTATCATTTACAGTGGAATTGGGACTTATGCAGGTCGATTGAAGGATAAAGACATCGCAATTGCGGATGTTATCCAAAATTTGGATTTGGATTTCTCCATCATTGAATCTCCCAATTGCTGCATGGCTCAATTCGATTCCCAGATATTTAGATACACTTTGGGCTAAATCGGGATTGCCTGTTCCGCTGAATAACTTGATCCCTGTTCCGCAATCAGTTCCAAAAATTGATCCTGTTAAAAGCAAAAAAATGATCCATATGCGCATAGTTAAACTCACTTTAAAAGGGGGGAAAGGATAGAGGATGCAAGAATTAAGAGGAAGAATTTTTTAGGGAATGAGTTCTACATTTCCAGCGCCGAGATGATAGTAGGCGCCTACCACATTGACTTTTTTCTCATCGATGAGTTTTTTGATAAAGGGATTTTTTTTCAATTGGTCGACCATCCAATGGACGTTTGCTTTGATTGCAGCTTCCACGTTTTTTGTATTTTTTATCGCGGGCTTAATCAGTCGAGCAATTTCTTCAATATCGCCAGTTTTTCCATCGAAAACAGCAGTCACAGCCCCGCACGATTCGTGGCCCATGACTAGAACCAAGGAAGATCCTAAATATCGAATTGAGTAATCTACGCTATCTTGCTCTATCGGGCCAATCACATTTCCTGCGACACGGACGATGAACAGATCTCCTAATCCTTGGTCAAAGATGATTTCTGGAGAGACTCGGGAATCGGAGCATCCCAAAATGGTGGCAAATGGATTTTGACCTTGCTGGATTTCTTCTCGTCTTAGCAAAGAGCGATCGGGGTGGGTGAGCTGGTCATGTACATACCGCTGATTTCCCTCCAAGAGCCTTTGCAGCGCTTCTTGCGGATCCATTGAAAATGCTGTCATGCAGGAAACCAAAGCTCCGATTAAATAAAGAAAATTTCTTCCCATATTTTCCTTCTATCGGAAACAGCCTCAAATGTAAACAGACAGATTTAAATTCCTGACGTTTATACAGTTAACTTAAATGTAAAGCGGCAATACAAT
>CAYZHU010000002.1:21765-31025 GCA_964477585.1 uncultured bacterium | reverse complement strand
ACCCCAAAAACGATGCGTTTTCGGGGACCCCTCCAATTTTTAAATGTAAAGCGGCAATACAATACCCCAAAAACGATGCGTTTTCGGGGACCCCTCCAATTTTTAAATGTAAAGCGGCTTTACATTGCCTTCGATTTTCAGTCTTTTCAATCTTGAGGTGTGTCCGCTGACAATTTCTATGTGGCTTTTAGGGATCCCGAGCTCCTCTGCTAGAAAAGAGACCAGTTCTTCATTGACCTTCCCTTTTTCCGGAACTCCTTTGATTCGAATACACAAAACTTCTTCTTTCCAGCCAACTATCTGATTTTTTGAGGCATTAGGAGTCACTTTTACCTGAATCAAGACCAACTAAAAACCAATGGCTGCGGCAACAGCCTTCCAATCAACCGTTCCAACGATTAATCCGAAAGCAGAGAGTTGGCAAGCCCTCCAATTGACCCGTTCTTGGTATAGTTTTTGCCCCCAGAGATTGGAAAGGACGATCCCTGCAACGGAGAAAAGAGGGAAAATGACAGCTTGTTCAATTGGATTGGCAATCTCAGTCGCCCAAATCAAGAAAAATGTGCAAAGACTATTGGCAACTCCTCCGAAAAGCCCATAAATAAATTCTGCTGCTTTGAGAGAGCCTTGCTTTGAAGAAAGATAGATCCCTGTTTGGACTATAGCTGAAACGAAGTACATGAAGGGCATGAACCATTCGCTTTTGATTTTTTCCGAGTCGAAAAAAGTGGCTAGTTTCTCTGGCTGGGGCAGATTGAGAAGAAGAGCTCTCCATTGCAGCAAAGTGAGGAGGGCGACATGGAGGGAAAACATCAATACGCAAAATACGATCCACCCTTTCTTATCCTGCATCCCTTCCATTCCTTTGCTAGCCCAAAATAACCCGTAAAGGACAAGGACGGAGCCGATTGCATGCCAGGGAGTATAAATAAATCCATACATGGCGCCAAATAAAATGGCCATGGCAAGCCCCGGCATCACAGTAGCAGAATTCAAAATGGAGAACGTGATCCCAGGCGGACCCTTTTCAACAGCTTTTCCCAATGCAAAGAGCATGATAGCGAAAATAAAACCTGCTGTGATTCCCAATAGAGAGATCGGCGCGTTGATCGAATAGTTTCCTGTCCGAACGGGATTGATCAGGATAGCGACCAAGAATGCAACAATCATTTGGAAGACGAGAAAGCCTTTGGCTGAACCCCCTGCATCCACGCTTTTGCGCATAGCCAGGTTAGAGAGAGCTACGAAAGTAGAGGCGATTAAAATGAGAAACAGGGCCATAAAAAAATCCTTTTATGAACAGATCTAATATACAGGATGGGCAAATTATTCGCCTCCTCGTATAATCTATTCCTATGGATCAAATGAAACGCATCTGTCTGTTGCTTACTCTCCTCATTTCTCCGCTTTTCTCTGAGGAAACGGAGGAGGAGTCGCTATTTTTGAGAAGAATCGCCGATTTTTGGCAGGAGGGAGAACTCCAGCTGGCCAAAATCCAGATAGAGGATTTTTTAGCCCAATTTCCTCAAAGTTCCTATTCCGACATCCTTTGCGTCGCTTTGGGCGACCTCAATTTACGTGAAAAAAATTATTCCCAAGCGATCGAGTTTTACTCCCAGGTCGCATCTCCTGAATATGCGACCCGAGTCTTTTTGAATCGGATGCAGTGCCTCTATCAGATGCAATGGTATGCGACTCTTGCAGATGAATGTGAAACTTTCCTTCAAAATGCAGATTTGGAAGAGGCATCTAAGCTGCATGGGACTTATTTTCTCGCCATCGCTCTTTATCAGCAGTGCCTCAATGCGCAAAAAGACCCCGAAACTCTACAAAAATTGGCGATGCGGGCAAAACCTTATTTTGAAATGTTGTTCGCCAGCGACCTATCCGTAGAAGTAGCCCAAGCTTTTGCCCATCTCTGCTGCATTTTAAAAGATTTTGAAAAAGCTTCTAATATTTATCTCGATATCGCCCAGAAAGATCCATCGCTTCGAGAAGAGATGACCTTCCAGGCTGCCTTAATCCAAGCTGAATTCGACAAGAAGCTGGCCATCCAAACTTTTAATGAGATTGCTAATTTGGGTCAAAAAAGAGCCAAAGAAGCGACTTACAATAAGCTCATTCTCTCTTATGATCTCGGATTGCATGAGGAATTGGTCAAGGAAGATCTGATCCAACAGGTCCCAGAAGAAAAAGAGGCGATTGCCCATCTTTTCCTGGGGCGGAGCTTGCTAGCTTTAAAGAAGTATCCAGAAGCGGCGGCTCAATTGAAGGGCTACATAGAGCAATCCCCCTTTAATGATTCCTATCGGGCAGCGTTGATCAGTCTTTTGGACGCTTCTTTCCATGCAAACGATCTCCTAGCCCTCGATTTGGCAATCCGAAAATTAGAAGAGTATTTGCCTCAAGATCCAGAGCAACCCAAGGCGCTCCTCTCGAGAGCTCAACTATTGAAAAAAAATCAAACTATCCCAGAAGCTAGAACTCAGTTGACCCAGCTTTTGGATCGATTCCCCAATTTTTCTCAAAGACCTCAGGCCCTATTCGAATTGACCCATCTCGATTATCATGCAAAAGCGTGGGATTCCTGCCGGAGTTCCGCTCATTCTTTTCTAACCCAATTTGCCGACCATGACTTGGCCCCTTTTGCTTGGCGTTATTTGATCTCCGCTTCAACTGAAATAGCGGCTCAAAAACCAGAATTGAAAAAACAGCTCATTGAAGATCTGGAATGGTTTCTAGGAGAAAAAACGAATCTCTCTTCTGAAGAAACTACTGATTTTGAATTCCTTTTAGCGACCACTTATTTTGAACGGAAGGAGTATGAGAAAACGTTTGAGATTCTTCAATCGCTTCTTCTCTCCCCTTTTGGTCATGAAGCCAATGCAACCCTTCTACTAGCGCTTTGTTACCGCGATGGAAAAAGCGATCTCAAAAATTTCTGCCAACTAGCAGAGATCGCATTGAAGAAAAAGGCAAATTTGGTAGATCCAGCTCAACTCCATACCTCGTTATTCAATTCTTATCTCGAACAAGCTCGATCAGAGCCTGAAGTTTTGGAAAAGGCTGCCGACCATCTATTTTCAGCTTTTGAAGTAAGAGCAGAGATCCAAACAGAAAATCTCCTTTGGCTAGCAGATTCCTATTACGATCGGATCAAAGATGAAATTGAAAATGATCTAACACCCTCTTTAGTGACTGTGCAAAGGACTGCGTCTATTCTAGAAAAATTGATCGATCCCGCCCACCTTTCCATTTATGAGGAGAATCTATATCTAGAATCAGAAATCTGCAAATTAGCAAAACTTTATTCAGTTTTAGGACGGTTTGAAGATGAAACTGCTCTATTGGAGAAATTGATCTCTCAATATCATGCATTACCTGAACTGAAATGGGGTTGCGAAAAAGAAGCGCGCCTTCTTTTAGCACAAAGTTATTTACGTACCGGAAAAGAAGAACAAGCGCTCCCTCTTTTTGATTTTATAGTATCAACAAGTGCAACCATCCGGAATAAAGCTGCCGCGGCAGCTTCTCTCTATTCGGCTCGACTTAAATTTGCAAAGCAGATCAATGACCACTTAGGTCCCACCCATCCCGCTTTCGTGAAAGTCCTTACTCAGCTCAAAGATCTCATCCTGCAACGTTCCCTCAACCATGAGCCAATCCATTTGGAAGCTGCCTTTGATTATATCGATTACCAAAGCAAGCTTGACAACTCTGAGGAAAAGAAACTCAAATTATTGATAAAAACCAAATCAGATTTTGAACAATCTAACGATCTTCTCTCCAAGGACTATCACGAAGCAAGAGCCAAATTACCAAGAAAAAATCAGATCTATGAAGGGTACATGCGGTTGATCGATGCCGAAATTCTGCTCAGTCAAAGCAAACTCACTCAAGAGCCCGATTTGCAAAAAGAGTTGCAAGCAAAAGCAAAAGGCCTTTTGCTTCAGATTATAGAAAGCGGAGTCCATCCTGCCTTAGTGGGAAGGGCAAGACAACAGTTGGGAATCGTCAAAAGCGTCGATGAGACAAAGACATAGAAACATCCTTTTCCTATCGATTGCTCTTTCGTTGATCACTCATATAACTGTGGCGGCGTTTATTCAACGCCATTCTCTATGGTTTTCTCCCATAAATTTCCAAACTGCTGGGATTCAGGCTCCCTATTTAAGCCTAATTGAAAAGAAAAAAAGGGATGAAATTTTAAAAGAAGCTTTTACCGATCCCCATACCTCGACAGAAAAAAGCGCGCCGATCCCACAGCAAGAACCTGTTGATTCTACCTATTTCCACACATCCCTCTCAAAAGCCGAAGAAGATTCAAGAGAACTATCGATTCTTTTCCAACAAAATTTACCTTTTCCCACCGAAGAACTCCTATCTTTCCATTTTCTTCCAACATTTACTTTCCCGATCGAGGAGAGGCTCAACCTCTTTGACCATCTTTCCAAAGAATTGATTCTTCCAATTCCTGCAAATTCGATTCTCTCCCATTTATCGCCTGCACCCCTTCCCTCTTTTCCTTCTGCTCTCAAATCACAAACGGTCCCGGTAAAAGAAGCCCCTGCGTCTGAAATTACCTATTCAGAGCCCTTACTAGACTCTCACTCAGTTAAGGAATCGACCGACCTCTCGAAAGCGGCTCTCCCCATTCCTCCTTCTAATCTCCCTCTCCTACCCACATTGGCTGATCTTGATACGGCAACTTACTCGGATGCTTTTGAAGCTGACCTTGTTTTTTTGCCTAAAGAAGGAGAAGAAGGGTATATCTTTGCACTTACTTTGATCCCGCGGATCGATTTCGATCTTCCCAAATTAAAACAACACTTTACATTTTTGATTGACCGCTCTAATTCGATCCAAAAAGATCGATTGAATATTGTCAAAAACAGCGTACATAAAGCTTTAGAAGAACTGATGCCGGACGATACCTTCAACATCGTTGTTTTTGATAGCAAAATGGAAAAACTGTCCCCTCGTTCTCTTCCGGCAAGTCCAGAGGCTCTTGTGATGGCAGAAGATTTTCTCAATAAGATTTCCCTCGGCAGCTTTTTCTCTCAAGCCAATCTTTATCGGCCTCTTTTTCTCACAGTTCCTGGCGATTTCAAAAGCGATGAAGTCCATACAGCCATTCTCCTTACTGATTCAGAAGGCTTGGGTAAGAAAACTGAACAAAAAGCGCTCCTCTCAGACTGGACTCGCTATAATGAAGGGAAAGTATCTCTTTATGCGATTAGCATTAAAGGAGATCGCCATCTCGGGACGCTCGATACAGCTACCGCTTTTAACCGAGGAAAGCTGAGCTATTCTCCTACGAAAAGAGGGATCAAGAGGAAGCTTTTGAAATTGATGAAAACCATCCAATCGCCGGTAGCGAAAAATCTCGCTTGCCATGCGATCAGCAGATCTTCTCGAGCCAAAATCGAGCTCTATCCCCATTCAACAACTACTTCCCATCTTTTTCTCGACCAACCTTACGTGATATTGGGTTCGACCAATTCTTTGGATGACTTCATCCTCTTTGTCCAAGGTCGGACTAAAAACCAATGGCTCAACATCAAAAAAACGATCTCTTTTCTCAATGCGAAAAAAGGGAACCAATCTCTTCGAGCTGAATGGGCGCTGCAACGCTCTTATAAATTATACGAACAGTATATCTATGATGATCGCCTCGAGCATTTGACAGAAGCTCGCGCTCTTTTAAAACCATACGATTTTCAAGTAGCATTTGAATGACCCTAAGACTGATTGCAGGAAAATACAAAGGGAGGATCCTAAAAGCTCCTAAGACCAATTCCACTCGACCCACCCAAGGAGTTGTCCGGGAAGCGGTCTTCAATATTTGTCAAAATGAGATTGAATCAGCCGATTTTCTCGATCTGTTTGCTGGAAGCGGCGCAATGGGCCTTGAGGCTCTCAGCCGAGGCGCAGCCCATGCTGTTTTTGTCGAGCAAAACAGGAATGCCATCATCTGCATCAAACAAAATATCGCAGAGCTCCAAGTAGAAAATGAAACGGATCTCCTCGCAATGCCTGCAACAAAGGCGCTTTCTCTTCTAGCTAAAAATGGCACCCGTTTCGATATGGTCTATATCGATCCTCCTTATGATAAACCGATTCAGCCGATTCTAGATGCCCTACCTTCCGTTCTCAAGCCAGCTGCACTCGTTTTTGTAGAAGAGAGAGAAAAGGGCAAATCTCTCTGTGAAACACCCCTTTTGAAATGTTTTGATAGCCGCAGATTTGGGATTGCTGTTATCCACCAATATCGTTTACAACTACCTACATGAAGCGCATTGGACTTTTCCCTGGCACTTTCGATCCGCCGTCTATTGGGCATCTAGACATTATGAAAAGAGCTCTTCTCATCTGCGATGAATTGATTATTGCCATCGCAGAAAAGCCTACAAAATCGTCTCTTTTTACCATCGAAGAGAAGATGAAGATGCTCAAGAAGATCGTGCCTTCCAAGGTAGAGGTGACCCATTTTGAAGGGCTCATCGTTGATTTTGCGAAGCAGAAGAATGTCCAATTCCTCATTCGAGGTCTTCGCGCATTCTCCGATTTTGAGTACGAATTTCAGATGGCCCTTGCCAATCGCCGTCTCAGCGGAATTGAAACGGTCTTCTTAATGGCCGATGAACGACATGCGCAAATCAGCTCTTCCCTCATCCGGGAGATTGCCTATTTCGGCGGTCCTATCCACGAATTCGTCCCTGCCGAAATCGAACCCCTAATCCGTCAAAAATACAATTCTAATGGAAGACTCTAAGTATTATTTTGAACGGTTTGATTCGATCCCTTATGAGAAAATTCTCTATCATGGGATCAGCGTTGAGGCTTTTAAGTCCAAAGGATTGCCTCCTATTCAACCGTTTAGCATTTTCATCAAAGATCAAAATGGGAATATAAGGGGTGGAGTATCAGGGACTCTGTTTTATGGATCTCTTTATGTGGATAGTCTTTGGATCGAATCTAAATTGCGCAATCAGGGATGGGGAACCAAGCTTATGGAGGAGGCAGAAAAATTAGGAAGAGAACAGGGCGCCAGATTCGTTACGGTGAATACAATGGATTGGGAAGCGCTTCCGTTTTATGAAAAGCTTGGCTACAAGATCGAATTCATCCGTGAAGGATATGATAAAGACTCAAAGATGTACATGCTTAGGAAAAGTCTGAACAAGTCAACGGCAACCTAGCCATTCGAGTAGCTGGGGAATGCAATCTGGCCTATTATGGAGGCAATGGTTGCCTCCTGCGATCTCCCAATAGGTAACATGGGGGAATCCAAAGATGCGAAGGGTATCTACCATACATAACCCATGTCTCAGGCAGACGAACGGGTCTTCCGATCCCTGAATGATTAAAATCGGGATATTTTTATGCCGGATTTTAGAGACCGCTAGGAGGGGATTGCGGCAATCAAGCCACTTCTGCGATCCATCGAATCTGAAATCATTCATCAATTTTTGGCGCCAATCGGAATTATCAAGAACGAACTGATTGAGATCGAGTATGCCGCAAAGAGAAACAAAGGATCTGAAAAAATTGCAAAGAAGAGGAAATCGAGCTAGAGCCAAAAACATCTCCATCCCTCCTCGGCCTAGACCGATCATGAAGCGCTTCTCACAATCGATGTCTAGATTGAGCGTATCGAAAACAAATGGGAGAAATCGGCAAAGATTCCAAACATCTCTCACATCTTTCCCTCCAAATTCATCCACGCCGGGGCTCACCCCATCGCGAAATAGGCTTAAAACAATTGTCGCATTGCTTTGAGCTGCAAATCGCACAGCAGATCCAATCGTACCGAAACAAGGGAGATCATCGAACCGGCTACATCCTCTAACAAGAACGATGAGCGGTTTTGGGCCGGGCCGATCGACAAATGAGATCATCGTTTTGATCTTCAAACCATCGCTCGGAAAAGTGAAAACAAAGAAACGGCGGCACGTTCTTCGAAAACAGCTCTTCATTTCTAAAGGGAGATTTGATTTTTCGAGAATCCGAGAGGTGATTTCTCTAAAATTTTCACCCTTGCATAGCTCAAATAGGGAAATTTTAAAGGGTGTTTCGTCAATCTCTGCAAAAAGAGACCAACTTAGAAAAATTAAGATTGCTCGGGCGAGATTTCCCCACCCGAGACTTGCTTGCATCAACGAACTACTATTTTTTGCCAGGATTTTGCTTTTGCTGAGGAGCTGGAGCAGGTGCTGGTTTTTTGTCTTTGTTTGCTGGTGCAGCTGGTTTTGATGATTGTTTGTTCATTTTTTCATTTCTCCTAGTTTGGAAACGATGATAAACATCGCAAATCCAATTTACGCCTTTTCTAAAAAAATGGAAGCGATTTTTAAAAAAATCGCGCAAGTCCTTAATTTTCTAAAACTTGTCCACCCTGATAATAGGATACAGTCAACTTCCCTTCCTTATCAAACTTCCTTTTTTCCCCTTCAGGGATGTCATAGACAAATGTCTGCTGGATGAAAGGTTTGCCATCGTTGTAATATTTGTTGAATTTCCCGTGTCGGAGATCTTCTAGATACTCCGCCTCGAAAACTACCACTCCCTCTTGATTCCAGCTTTGTGCGAGTCCATCGAGCTTATCATTCCGGTAACAGAAGATAGAGGCGATTTTCCCATCTTCAAAATAGGTTTTTTCCTCTCCTTCCCGCTTCTCATCTTGATAGAAAACTTCTCGAAAAACAGCGCCGCTAGGGAAGAACTGAACCGTCAAACCATTTTTCTTATCATCGGAAAATTCAATAGTTGTGTTGACTTTTCCATTGGGAAAATAGATTTTCGCTAATCCCTCTTTTTTTCCCTGTACATAGGAAGTATCGGCTAACTTAGATCCATTTTCAGTAAACTCGGATAAAATCCCATCGAGTTGATCGTTCTTAAACACCCCTTCCATTGCCTTCACTTTTTCCCCTTTTTGATTGGGAGGGAGATAGACGATATGAGGCCCATTTTTTAGATTGTCTTTGTAATAGGTAATGACTTCTCGTCCATCGGGATTTTTTTGGAAGAATTTCCCTTCCATTTTTCCTTTAACGTAAGCGGCCTCTTCTAGAAGGTTTCCATTTTGATCCCACATTTGCTTCAATCCATGCATCTGTCCGTGATCATAGGTCAAAGTAGCTTGAAGCTTCCCGCCTTCGTAGAAAGTCTTTTCCTCGCCATGTAAATTGCCCTCTTCATCGTAATGGAAAAGCTGGGCGATCCGCGCAATTATGTGCCAGAATCGGCTGTGTTCA
>CAYZHU010000002.1:0-21755 GCA_964477585.1 uncultured bacterium | reverse complement strand
TTGTTTTTAGGAAAATAGGTGATGAGTTCTCCAATCGGCTTCCCTTTCTTAAAAAGCTGTACGGATTGAAGTGATCCATCTCGGTACCAAACTAAATTCGTCCCTTCTATTTGATCATCGGAAAAATTGACAGCCCTTTCCGTTTTTCCATTTGGATGAAACCACTCGTGTTTCCCCTCTTTTTTCCCTTCTTTATAATGGAGCCTAGTCTTCAATTGGTCTTTATTCCACCAGCTGAGCACTGTCCCATCGAGTTGATCCATTTTGAAATAGGCTTCAAAAAGAATGTCCCCTTTATCATCCCATTCCCTTTGCCATCCTTCTTTAGCGCCTAAACAAAATTCCGATCGACTCTTCAATTGTCCATTTTCATGCCATTCGCTCTGGATTCCTTCAGGACGGTCTATTTGGAAATAGGCATCGATCTTCGTGTTTCCATTTGGGAACCACTCGCCTAATTGCCCTTCTTTCAAACCTTCGGCAAAATGAACCCGTCTTGCTAAAAGACCATTCTCATGCCATTCTTCATGAACGCCATCGCGCTGTTGGTCCTTATAAACAGTAGAGACTTTGATTTGACCAGAAGGGTAATATTCTTTTTGATCTCCTTCCAGTTTACCAGCGGAATAGTTGTATTCTAATTTTAGCGTCCCATCGCCATACCATTCAAAATAGGGCCCTTCAAAATTATCTCCCGCTAGGCTGTATTGGCGCACTTTTTGCCCTTGTTCATCAAATTCCTGAACAGGCTCTAATAAATTCCCATCCTTACTAAATTCAGCGGAGTAAGCAAGCGTTCCGTTCACGTGATTTCTCCAATGCTTGCCAACAGGATGCCCATCTTTAAACATCCCTTCTCCAGCAAGGCTCCCATTTTCCCGAAAGACTTGCTCCTTTCCTTCTTTTTTTCCGTTTTTGTAATTGAGCCGGTAAGCCTCTTTCCCATTTTTGTGGTAACGAATGTGCATTCCAACAGGGTGCCCTTCTCTAAAATCGACTACCTCAATTACATTTCTCTCTTCATCATAGGCGATCAAAGCTGGATTTTTCCCATCTCCATTAAGCTTCCCTTCGGAAAATTGTCTTTGAAATTTTAAGCTACCGCTGGGAAACCATTCAAAAGCAGTCCCATGAACTTTTCCATTTTTATGAGGAACTACGGCGGCTTTGGAGCCATTTTCATGATATTGAAGAACTTCTTTTTCGAGATTCCCATTCACATAAAAAGCTTTTTCCTTTACATCCCCGTTTTCATAAAAAGATTGCGCCTCGCCATTGAGGACATTATTTTGATAAAAGAGGATGGCCTGGATCTTCCCATCGGGATAAAAGGTTTTGCATTCCCCGTTCAATAGCCCATTGACAAACTGAGTGGCTTTGAGGATTTTACCATCGGGAGAAAAATCGACCCGGTCTCCATTTGGAACGATCGTGGAATTCGATTGCTTTGCAATTTCAGAATCTTCGGGTACAACTGCCACATCCATTTCGACAGCGATCCGATTGTTCTCATAGAAAACAACCTGTTTAACCGGTTGTTCTCTCCCTTCAGAGAGCGGCTCATAGAACAGAATAACTTGAGGCGTCCCTTGAGGGTACGATTGGACAATTTCGAATCTCCAGTTGGGCTGCCTAGGTTTGAGTGAAATGGAGATCTGGGGGTTTGCTTGAACAAAAGTTGCCATGCAAAGAAAAAGGGCGATAACGATTTTTTTCATATGAGACCTACTCTATTTCAGTGGATATCAAGAGTAGGCCATATAGAGAATTTTCTCAAGATCTACTAGTCTCTAAATCCTAAAAATTTTCTTGGCCTATTTTCAAACTTGAGAAGGATGGATGGGCCCTAATTTTTTCTTATGGCCTACTTCGGCTTGACAGGCATCGGGAAATTGCAAGATTTGGGGGGCGATTTTTGAATTTTTTGCATAGCGAATTTCTAGAGTAGCTGCAGGAAAAATGGATCCAGTGGAAATGAAATCGATAGAAAAAGCATCAATCTTTTTTTTATTGAGGAAAAGGGAGATCGATGAGAGCTGAATGGGTGGGAGCGCTTTTACTTTTGTTGAATCGAGGCAAAAGGTTTTAAAGACCCAGCCAGTCCCGGTATGGATGAATTGCCCTCTCCAATCGGCATGCATAGCAATTGCAAGCCTGTGGCAGACAATACATCGATTGCGGATCTGATCGAATTCTGATTGAAACCGTTTTTTGACAAGCGCTTCTTCCATCTTGATACCGAGAAAACCGCTAGCAAGAAGAAGAAGGGCAAGGCCAAGGAGGATTTCGAGAAGGGTGAAGTTACGACTCTTCATTTTCTTCTGAAGCAGAGTCGGAAATTCCTCTTTTCTTGTTGTATTTCTCTAACCCTTCCGATCGGATATTAAAGTCCGATTTATCTCGAGTCGGTGTAATGATAAATGGAATTTTCCATCCATCGACCACTAACTGTTTTGGATTTTTGGCAAGTCCAGACTGTTTGAGATAAAAAGCTGGGTTTTTAGCTATGGTCTCTGCGTCGGCTTTTTCAACAGAGGCAAGACAAATGAGGAGAAGATCGTGGAGCTGTTCTTTTCCTTGTTCGGTGCGGAAGACCCTCCCTTTATCGAGAGTGCCGCGCATATTGTAGCCAATGGCCCCAGTGATGATTGTGATGATGAAAATCACAATCATGATCTCTAGCAGTGTTAAAGTTCTTTTTTTCATTATGTTCACCAAAATTATCCTGTTGCAAATGAACTCACATCAGTCATCGGCAGAAGGACAGAGAGGAGGACAAAGCCGATGATCGCGCCTAAGATCAGAAGTAAAATAGGCTGGGCGACAGTGGCAAAATGTGAGAGTGTTTTTTCTAATTCATCTTCATAAATCGATGCGATCTGCTGCATCATGAAGGGGATCTTTCCTCCCTCTTCCGCTATTCCTAACATCCTGGGGATCAAGGGAGGGATAAGGGGGTTGTTCTGAAAAGGGACGTGAAGCGGTTCTCCCTGCGAGATTTTTTCTTCGGCAAGAGAGACTATCTTCTCAAGAGGAGGATGGCGCATCACAATCCTCGCTTGATTGAAAGCGGCAATGAGTGGAAGCCCTCCTTCAACCAAAGTCGAAGTGGCCCGGCAAAATCGGACAAACGCAACTTTTGCAAAAAGAGATTTTAAAAAGGGGAGCCGGAGGGTGAAAAGACGGACTTTCTCTTTCCATTTTGGGAGAAAGGCTGCAGCAATTCCAAGAGCTATCAATCCTAGGAGAAAAAGGAGGAGAAAGATTTTTGCATTGCAAGCGAAATCGCTTACTGCAAATACAATTCGTGTGAATGGATGGAGATCTCTGCCTTCGAATAGTTCTTTAAGGGAAGGGATAACGAAAAAGAGGAGAGAGGAGAGGACCACGAGGCAAAAGCCGAGCAGTAGAGAGGGATAAAGAAGAGCTCCAATCAATTGCTTTCGGACCAGGAGTTGGCGGGACATCAATTGAGAGAGCTCTTGAAGCGATGAAGCAAGACGCCCTGTTTTTTCCGAATTTGCAATCATTCCGACGTAGAGAATATCAAATGTTTCAGGATGAGTTGCCAAGGCTTGGGAAAAGGGGAGGCCGCTTCGGACTTTATCGCAAAGATCGAGAAGGAGGCGGTGCGCCTTTTGACCTTGGTATTTTTCTTCTAATGCCGATAGGGCCTCAAAAAGAGGGAGTCCAGCTTGTAAGAGGCGGCTGATCTCAGATGTCAAATTGAGGACTTCTGTTTTTGTGAGAATCGTCCTTTTTTGTTTTTCATTGAGAGAGTCGATCTGGACAACGGCAATTTCGCGTCGGATTAATTTCAATTTTGCTTCTTTCAAATTGTCTGCATCGATCGTCCCTGTGATTTTTTTTCCCTTTTCTGCAAGGGCTTGATACCGATATAGAGGCATTGCTATTCTCTCTCTTGCTCCATTCGGGTGACTCGGAGTAGTTCGGAAGACGTTGTGGTCCCTTCCATCACGAGGCGGACCCCCTGTTCAAAGAGACCGACCATTTCTTGGGTTAAGGCGACGCGGCGCAGTTCTTCCGCATCCTGGCTTTTGAGAACCTGGTTCTTGATTTTGGAGGTTACAGGCATCAGTTCGTAGATACCGCACCGCCCTTTATAACCAGTGCCGAAGCAATGGGAACAACCTTTTCCTGTGTAGAGAATGGTATTCTCTTTTAACTGCAGCTCCGCTAGTTCTTCTGGAGATGGGGAATAGCCGGTTTTGCAAGAAGCGCAAATACATCGGACCAATCGTTGAGCTAAAATACCTAAAATAGAGGAAGCGAGAAGATATGGTTCGATCCCCATATCGGCAAGTCTTGTCAGGGCAGATGGCGCGTCGTTGGTGTGGAGCGTGCTCAAAACTAAATGGCCTGTTAAGGAGGCTTGAATGGCGATTTCCGCTGTTTCCCGATCCCGAATTTCCCCGATCATAATCACATCGGGATCTTGCCTTAAGATGTGCCTCAATCCTTTAGCAAAATCGAGTTCGATCCGGGGATTCACGTTCATCTGGGAGATGCCGGGAAGTTTGTATTCAACCGGATCTTCAATCGTAATGATATTCAACTCAGTTGCGTTGATTTCGGAAATGGCGCTATAAAGAGTAGTTGTTTTTCCGCTTCCCGTAGGACCTGTAACTAGAACGATTCCTTCGGGCATTTGGACCAATTTTCTAAAATCTTTGACAGTCTTTGTATCCATCCCGATTCGATCAAGTCCTAGAAGGACGTTTCCCTTATCCAGAATACGGAGAACAATCCTTTCTCCATAGACGATTGGGAGTGTGCTGACTCGAAAATCGATTTCTCTTCCGCCGTGGCGAAGCTTGATCCGCCCATCTTGAGGGAGGCGATGTTCCGCGATATCCATTTTGGCCATCACCTTGATGCGAGTGAGCATCTGGGCCTGATATTCTCTGGGAGGGACATGCCGCTTGAGCAAAACTCCATCGATTCGATATCGAATCAAGAGACCATCTTCGGTCGGTTCAAAATGGATATCGGAAGCGCCTTGTTGGATTGCCTCGATTAGAATTGTGTTGACCATTCGAATGGTTGGATTTTGATCGGCCTGCTCTAAGAGATCGTATCCCTCGAGGGCGTCCTCATTTTGAGAGGATCCTTTTTCCAGATCGTTGAAAAGCCGCTTTGTTTCTTCTTCTTTTTGGTGGTAGCATCTCTCGATAGCCGCTTCAATGGCCCCTACAGGGCAATAAATGGGATTGATCGGTTTCTTTAATAGAAGCCGAAGTTCTTCTAGGGATTCGATATCGAGCGGATCTGCGACGGCTACTACAATCCCTTTTTCATTTTGCTCGACAGGGAGAATCCGCTTTTGCTTAGCAAAGGGATAAGGGATCAGTGAGAGGCGATCTCGAACGAAGGTAAAATGGCTCACATCTTCATAAATAGAGAGTCCAAATTTTTCAGCAATCGCCCTTTCTTTCACCATCGGTTCTCCTAGTAGAGATCAAAAAGTAATTTTAAGCTCTGGTCGAAGATCTTTTTCCTCGCCACCCTTTTTGCCTCATCGATACAAGCCAGAAATTCAGGGACGTCTCCTGCCCGTTTCTGATATTCAGTTTGGCGGATGCAGCGCAAATCGTCGATGGGATCGTGGATGATGTGAGGAGTAATGAAGATGAACATCTCGGTATTGACTTCTGTCGATTTGGAGGCGCCAAAAAGCTTCCCAATTCCCGGAAGATCGCCCAAGAAAGGAATTTTTTCTCGGCTATCCTCTTCGATTTTCCGTCTCAACCCTCCCAAAATCACCGTTTCTCCATCAGCTACCCGCACCTCGTTTTCAATGTGCCGGCGCGTTACAGGCGGCCGGTCGTTGATCGTATGTTGAGTCGTGTCAAATTCAAGATTTGTCTGCAGTGAGACAAACCCTGGAGCATCAGAGACTTCAGAATCGGGCATATGGATCGTGGGGGTCAATACAATCGTTATCCCATACTGGGCTCGCGTGAACGACTGTTCGACCGTCACCCCTGCAGTCGTATCGAGCTGAATCGCTCCATTGTTGATAGAGATCTCTTCCACAATCGAAACTGTTGCTGGCGTCTGGTTGATCGCCAGGACTGATGGATTTGCGTTGATCCGAATGTCTTCTTGAGCCATCAAGAAATTATAAGTGAGATCGACAGCAGGAAAACCGTTAGAAGCCCTGCTGAAGATGTAGCTCAAAACTCCTTTATTGAAAGCCTTCTCATTCGTGTCAAACGTAATTGCGTTTTCTTTAGTTCCGCTGGAATTGGTACCAAATTGGAGCAGACTAAACCCGATCTGCCTCCGGTCGCGCAATTTTTTCTCGACTAAAAGGACATCGAGCTGGACCATCCGCTTTGGAGTGTCTAATTTTTTTAAAAGCGTCTTGATCTTTGGCAGTTCTTCCCGTCTTACAACCATTAAAATCGATGTCGTCTTGTTATCGACGATAAAATTTCCAAATGAGGACTTTTTATTTTTCTCGATCGTCCCTGGCTGAATGAATGGGGGATTGGCCGGGAGGACAGGATTGAAGGCGGTGCTTCTATCAGGATAAGGAAAAACTTGGCCAGGATTGGGTTGCTCTTGGGGTTGAACTGGAGGCGCAACTGTAGGTGACGCTGGTAGCGGCTCCCCCTTTTTCTCAAAATTAGAGCCGATCAGCGAGTCGTAGACCTTTTCCAGGACTTCTGCAATATCTTCGGGGTTCGAATGTTTACAGGCGTACCAATAGATCACTTTTTCGCCCGGATCTTCGAGTTGAACTTCCAAGTCTCCGAGAATTTTTTCCCCTCTTTCTACGGTATCGTTTTCACCTATTAGGACAAGACCTTGAGGAAGAGTCAACATGGCTAACTCATCAGCCCCCGCTGGGTAAAAAGCAGGTCTTGTTTTATTCCCAGAATCAGAAAATACCGCTTTTAAAATCTTTTCGGCCTCGGCAGCAGTGATTTTAGTAAGGTTGAGCAGACGGACTACCTTCCCTTTGTTTTGTTCCCAGACGGTGTGGTAAAGACCGATCAATTTTTCGATTGTTTCTTTTGAAGAAACAATCGCTACTTTCGATCCAATCGATTGAATTGTCGTTTGTTTAGGATCTGAAAAACGTTCAAAAAAAGCCTGTATCGATCGAACCTGTTCAGGGGGAGGCGAAAGGACAAAGAAAAGGCGTGCGTGACTGGAAAAAAGATCTAAATCAGATTCCCGGTCGACGATCCCTTCTATCGCAGATGGGTCGAGTTTTAAAATATATAGCTGTTTCACAAATGGGTTGAGTTTCTTTACCCCGATCCCATTTTGCGTTAGGATTATTTCGATCATCTCTTCCCAAGTTTCATGAGGCAAAGGAAAACTTGAGAACAGGCTCATCTTCATTCCGCTCAATTCTTGAGGGATGACATAAAGGTAATCGCTAGCGCCATATTCCATGACCAGTTGAGACAGGGTTGTCTCTCCAACATCCCAGAGAGCATAGGCATCTTCATTTTCCGTTATCTCATTGACCGAAGTTCTTCTCCATTTTTCTTCAAGAGTCCGTATCTTTTCTTTGATGTTTCGGACTTTATTGAGTAAATCGCGGTACTCGTTCTCTCTACCGTCTGATCGGGCGAGTTCAGAAGCTATGGTGAAATTATCGTGTAACTCAACCTTGAGCTGACTCAATATTTGGTTGAAGTTTCGCGCCCCATCCAGATCAGAGTTGAGCGCTGTCTCTTCTGTCTGAGCTAAAAAAGGAAAAAGAAGCAGAAAAAATAAACCTAACTTCATCGCGTCTTTTTCACTCTATTTTCTCCAGAAGCACTAACCGTTTTTCGCATCAAATGGGCAGCTGTTTCAATCGACGCCATTTGAGAGCGGCCCGAATTGAAAAAATGACCTTGAATATACTTCTGTCCCTGTTTTAATTCGATCTTTTCGAAAACAAAAAGATCGCCAACTAGCTCTCCATTCAGGAAATCGTCTCTTTCCTCTTTTTTTCTTAGCACTTTCCATCTGCCCCCTTTTTTTAGAACCCAATCCCCAATTTTCAAAATGAGGCACTGCTTTTCCAACATGCAGCTGATCTGTTTTTCTGAACGGACCCGGACAGAACTAAACAGCTCCTCGGCTTTCACCTTGAAGGGGGCGGCCACGGCAGGATTCAATGAGATCCTGATGTGATGGTCCTGATCCCATCCTTCTAACACGAAGGTCTTTCCGATCGATTGGATATGCGCTACAGGTTTGATTTTTGCATCGTTAAGACTAGAGGTTTTGTACCAATGTCCATCCTGCCATGCGATCCAATCTTTTTCACTGATTTCCATTAGGTCGGCGGTTCCTGAAGGACCGATCTCAAGCCGCTCGCAAAAAGTGCCTGCGCCAATCTTTTCTCTGAAAAGGTCGCGGCCCCACCACCTTGCTTCTGCTAGAAGCCGAAAAGGGGAGCCTTCAGAAAATTCTTGGGCGGTTCTCAAGGGACTTTCCTGGGGAGAAGCAAAAAAGCGGCCTGTTTGGAGGACTTTACTCCCATCGGACGAGATATTGACAAGAGCTTCTATCTGCCCTCCGGTTGTTAGCGAAAGGTCGATCCAAAACAGACTTTCTCCTTCAGAAAAGAAAATCTTATCCCCTTCTCCATACTGTAAATCAATCCGGCAAGGAAGAATTACCCGTTTAGATTGCGCAGCTTTCTTCAATCGAATCCATAACTGTGGCCGAGGGAGGGTTCCATCAGGTCTTGGGGGGTCGAAAGAAAAAGTCATCTCTCCCTCTAAATTCGGGATTAAGAAAGGAGAGGACTTAGATTCTAGCCCTAGATCAAAAGTGACAGGATTGATCTTCTTCTCTCCTAGATGGATTTCTTTGGCTTCAAGTTTGGCGGTTTTTTCCCCCCAATTCATGAAATGAACTACAGATGGAAAAAGAAACATGCCTCCCAGAAGAATTGAACCGATCCACAATACGCGCTGAGGATGATATAGAATCGTATTTTGGAAATTCATTCTGAGTTAATTTTTTTTAAAGTAATGCTGAAGTATAAAAGATCACTTAAAAAAGATATAGCTTGCCGTACCAGGCATTGAAAGTCAAGACCATAGGGAAAAAATTCCCTCAAAATAGCAGAGATAGAATAGGATTTGCAAATAATTGAAACAAAGTTTTTAATGAGATTTAAGGGGCATTTTGTTCAAAATAGATGTCTTTGCAAAAAGGAGCGGGTTATGGCCAAAAATAATCTCATGGACAAGTTAAAAGAGGGAGTTTCCGTACAGGAAGTAGAAGATTTTGCCCGAAAGTACGCTGTCGAGGTTATTTCTGTTGCTGCCATTGTCATCGGTGCGATCTCTAGCATATTTGATTTCTTTACCGGACCAGGGTTATCCGTATTTTTTACAGCTGTCGGTGCGATATTAGGCATATTCTTCCCTGTTCCTGTAGAAAAAGGGCTGAAACGGATCTATGTATTTACCTTTAAACAAGAAAAGAATACGCAATTGATCTTAGGAGCAGTAAAAATTGTCGTCGCAATTTTTATCCCATTTCTTATATTTGGATTGTTAGGTTTACTTGCAGGAACTGCTTATCACTACTATGTGCGGCATGCTCAATCAAACAAAGAGGAGATGCGCTCTCCAAAAATGCATCATCACACTCATGGCGACGAACACGATTAAAAGAGTTATAGGTTCTTTTTCCTTTCGGTAATGAAAGAATTCAGATCGATCTGTTTATCTGAAAAACTTCCCAAGACTAAATCAGAAGCGGGATTTTTCTTTTTGATAAAGTTCTCGAATTCTTCCCAAGCCGCTTTTTCTCCTGCTCTGTTTTGCAGCTGATGTAGCAGACAGGCGATGCGTAAGAGGTTATGCGCATATAAGACAGACCCCCCAACTAGGCGATCGCCCGTCAAAGAAGAGAGATCAAAAAAATGTTCCATTTGGTCTTTCAATTGAAGCGCTTTATCCAGAGCTTCCTCATAGGCGCCTTGTTCGATCATGAGACTGGCTAGAGCATAAGAGGCATGAAAAGGAGTGTCTTGTTTGATTCGATTCAAAGAATGATTGGCTAATTGGATAGCTTCAGATGTCTTCTCGCCATCGAGAAGTCTTTGAGCAATAAAAGCTTCATATTTCCTCTCAAGCGCAGGGACTTTCCGTATCGCTTCTTTCATCTTTTGATAAAGCTCCTCATCTTCTGGGGCCGCTTCCCAGTTGCTATAGGCAATTTCAGCTGATGCGTAAGCCCTAGCAGTGGGTCCGGATTGAAAATACGCGATGAGGATGATAATTCCAGCAATTACAGAGGAGGCCCCCACTAAGAATTCTTTTTTTCTGAAGAAAAAGAATTGTTGTATCAGCGGTGAAATTTCCGTTTCTAACAGCTGCTGCTTTTGAGAAGACTTAAGCTCCATGCAACTTATCCGTTTCAATTTTTGAGAAAATTCTACCGTTTGGCTATTTTCACTACAATTCTAATCTCAAAATATACCGGATTTTTAATGCTTCTTTTTTTTCGGATTCGGAGGCACTTTAGCTCCCGATTTACGAGTCTCGCTATAGGCGATGGCCACTGCTTGACGTGGATTTGTCACTAGCGGGCCGTGATTTCCTGAATGTAGCTGGCCTTGCTTGAACTCTCTCATGACCCTTTTAAAAGTTGGATTATCTTTAATTGAATTCTTAGCATGCTTTCTTTGCATATAATTGCTCCGCTTAACATTATTATTTAATTTGATGCTTTTATTGTCAATTAAATTTTAGAGTAATATTTTAAACGAAGGGAATTGAATACAACAGACAATGAGCTAAGCGTCATAGCTGCACTGGCTAAAATTGGACTCAAGACAATCCCATAAAATGGATAGAGGATTCCTGTTGCAATAGGCACCCCTAATGAATTGTAAATAAATGCAAGCCAAAGATTTTGGCGAATATTTCTGAGGATAGCAAGGCTCAATCTCTGCGTTCGAGCAATTCCTCGTAAGTCCCCTTTTACAAGGGTGATATCGGCGCTTTCGATTGCAATATCGGTTCCAGTTCCCATCGCAATCCCTACATCGGCTTGAGTCAATGCTGGGGCATCATTGATTCCATCACCCGCCATCGCCACAACATGTCCTTCCGATTGGAATCGCTTTACGATTTTCAGTTTATCTTGAGGCAAGACTTCAGCTTCTATCCCATCAAGTCCAAGTTCTTTACCAATGGAAAGTGCAGTTGTCCGGTGATCTCCGGTTACCATTACTATTTTGAGGCCTTGCGAATGGAGCATCTCAACTGCTTCATGACTTGTTTTTTTGATCGTATCGGAAATGGTCAAGCATCCAACTAGCCGACCTTCCTGAGCGATATAGAAAACTGATTCTCCCAGAGTTTGGTATTTGTTTACGTCAATCGACCCGACTTCTATTTTCAGATCGGAAAAGAGAGAGGAGTTTCCTATCGCCATTTTTTTCCCATGCAGGCTTCCTAAAATACCTTTCCCTGGTATCGATTTAAATTGATCGACAGGTAGAAATGAAATTCCTTTTTCTTTAACTCCTTCAACAATTGCGCGCGAGATCGGGTGTTCGCTTCCGATTTCTAAACTTCCTGCCCATTGCAATAAATCGTTTTCTGAAATTCCAGCAGCAGGGACTACGCGGCAAATTTTTATTTTCCCTTCGGTAACGGTCCCTGTTTTATCCACTACCAGGACATCGACTAAGCCCATTTTTTCGAGAGCTTCCCCATTTTTGATTAAGATCCCCTTTTGGGCTGCCAAACCGAGCCCGACGGTGAGGGAAAGGGGAGTCGCAAGCCCTAAAGCGCAAGGACAAGCGATGATCAGAACTGAAACGGCATTGATCAACCCATAAGTCAGGCGAGGTTCAGGTCCTAAAGTCCACCAACCTAAAAATGTAAGCACCGCAACCAAAAAGACAGCTGGGACAAAATAGGAAGAAACACGATCTGCCAACTGCTGAATAGGCGCCCGGCTCATTCTCGCTTCACTCACCAAACGGATAATTTGCGAAAGCAGCGTATCTTCTCCTACCCGGACAGATTCCATTACAATACTTCCTGTTCCATTCAAGGTAGCGCCGATCACTTTGTCTTTCTCTTTTTTCTCTACCGGGATCGGCTCGCCTGTAATCATCGATTCATCTACCTGCGTTTCTCCCTGGATGACGATCCCGTCTACAGGAATTTTCTCTCCCGGGCGGACACGTAACCGATCTCCTTTTTTTACTTCTAGAGCAAGAACAGTCTTCTCGGTGCCATCTTGCATGATCAAGCAAGCTGTATCGGGCGTCAAGTGCAATAACTCTTCGATGGCCTGACTGGTTTTTCTTCTGGCTTTTAGCTCTAGCACCTGCCCAAGAAGTACGAGAACTGTGATAGATGAGGCTACTTCAAAATAGACAGGGAGTTTTTTCCAAAGCGCGTAGAGGCTAAAAAAATAGGCAACCCCGATTCCCATCGCAATGAGGGTAAACATATTCAAATTCCCTGTGAAAAGAGACTTCCATCCCCGTTCAAAAAATGGAAATGCTCCCCAAATGACTACAGGAGTTGCAAAGAGAGCCTGATAAAAAAGAGGCGCCTCGGGAAGATAACCTAAGAGGATCACAGGAATCAAAAAGATCAAAGAGATCCAGAATCTGAAGCGCATCCTCTCATATTCGCGATTATTTTCGCTTGTCGGATGGACAGGATCCAATGACATTCCACAAATCGGGCATGTCCCAGGCCCCTCTTGTATGATTTGAGGATGCATGGGACAAGTATATTTCATTCTAGAATCCGTTGATAAACTTCTTCCATTTGATCGAGCGTGTGCCGAAGTGTAAATCCTCTTTCGACCAATCTACGGGCCCGATTTCCCAACTCATCTCTTAAATGTCTATTTTCTATCAATTCACAAACGGCTTTTGCCACCTCTTCCGAAGAGAATGGGGGGACTATCAATCCAGTTTCCCGATCGAGGCAGACTTCTCCCAATCCTCCAACAGGGGTTGCAAGGAGAGGTTTTCCCAAATAGGCAGCCTGCAAAATAGCTTGGGAAACTCCTTCATGCGCTGTGCTCAATAAGGCAAACACATCGAGTGAGGCGATCGCAGGGTACGGATTTTTCAGATGTCCAGTAAAATGGACGATCCCATCCAGCTTCATATCATGGGCCATCTTCAAATACTTATCTTGATGGCCTCCCCCGATGATCACCCATTTCAAATGGGATAAATGCCTCAAAAGGTGGGCCGCTTTTAAAAAGTCCTCGATCCCTTTCCAAGACCTCATAAAACAGGCGGTTCCCACAAGAAAAGTATCCGATCCAAAGGTTTTTCGGAAATCGGCTGCCTCTTCAGGTTGAAATACAATTTTCTCAGGATCAACCCCTGTCGGAATCGATTTGCACAAATCTTCCCTTTTTCCCGATTGGCGAGAAATCATCGGGATAATCGAGGCGCATGTTGTGACGACGAAATCGGCTAATTTCCCATACAAAATACGGCTATTCCACCCCCCCCTTATTGCGGTAGAAAGGTGGCGGGTCCGGACAATGCGGCACCCGGCCAATCGAGCCGCAATTCCTCCAATCCAACCATCGAGAGAGGAGTGGGTATTGACCAAATCGATCTTGTGGCGCCGGATAATCCAAAGAAGGCGAAACAAACAGATGAACCAGCCATGCCGTTTGAAATTCAGTTCATAGACGAGAAATCCTTCATTTCGGGCTTGAGCAACTAAACCTCCTCCCTTCATGACCCCTAAAATGATCTCGTGACCCCTGTGTCTCATCCCTTCCGATTCGCGCAAAATCCGGATCTCTTGCCCTCCCCAGCCAGAAGAAGCTTCCAAATGTAAAATTCTCATATAAGTAGACCTTCTAGAATTTTTCGATGCCCCGATGAAAAGGGAAGTTTTTTCAAGTCCGCCCGGGAAATCCACTGGCATCCTTTGATCTCTTTTGCAAAAGAAGCTGCAAAAAGAATGGGAAGGAGCCTCGCCCTATACCGAGTAAAAGAGTGGACTACTTCGGGAAGAGAACGGATCTTCTTCATCTCAAGATCAAACTTTTTCTCCTTACCTTTTTCAGAATAAGGAAATTCGTACAGATCTGCCATCACGGCCCCCTTTTCCCCCTTCTTCACCAAAATTTTTCCATCCGCCTCGATCAAAAAAACAACCCGTTTCAGCTCTGTAATCTTTGCTCCTGCGTCTTTGATCGGTAGGGCTTCTGCTTTTTTCTCGATATAAGCTAAGCACCGTTTTTGAATCGGGCAATCATCGCAGCGCGGCTTAGGAGTGCAAATTGTCGCTCCCAATTCGATCAATGCTTCTGCAGTGATCCACGGCTCTTTTTGATCTAGCAGTTCTTCAGCTCTCAGTTCGATTCTCTTTTTCACAGAAGGGCGGCAAACATTTTCTTCAATCAGCAGATAACGAGATAGAACCCGGATCACATTTCCATCTACTGCAGGGGCTCTTTTCTGAAATCCAAAACTGAGAAGCGCTCCAATTGTATAGGGGCCAAATCCCTTGATTTTCTCAAGCTTCTCAGGGCTAGAGGGAATTTCGCCTCCAAAATTTTCCACGATTTCTTTTGCGGCAGCGTGGAGGTTCCTTGCGCGGCTGTAATAGCCCAATCCCTCCCAAGTTTTGATGACTGTCTCTAAAGAGGCTTTGGCAAGAGTATAAACGTCGGGAAAAAGAGCCATCCACTTCTCAAAATAGGCCACCACAACAGCGGCCCTTGTCTGCTGCAGCATCACCTCGGAAATCCAAACCCGGTAAGGAGTCTTCTCCCTTCTCCAGGGGAAATCTCTTTGGTTATTCAAAAACCACTCGTGCAAATCTTTCATTCCTGCGATTATGGCATATTCCTATGAATTGTGCAGGCATCATTTACGATCAATCCCAACATTATCTTGACCATCTCGCCCCCTTTTGCTCACTTCTAAAATGGCCTCTGATCCTTTGCGAACCGGACCTTGCCGACTTAGCCCGCCGTTATTATCCCGATCTCGAAATAATCGAAACAGATCTTCTTGATCTGACGTTGCCTCCAAAACTCGTATCGTGCGAAACCCGCCCTCTACTCCAAGCGGCCTTTCCCCACTGGAAAGGGACTAACTTTTGGCTTCCTCACGGCAATTCAGATAAGGGGTGGAAAAGCGCCTTTTTCGAATCGACCCTGCAATCCAAAGACATCGCTCTTGTCTACGGCCAAAAAATGGTCGATTTCATGAACGCCAAACATCTCGCCCCAATCTTTTTCCGAATTGGTAATTTTCGGGCCCACTATTGGCAAAAACATAAAACCTTTTATCACGACCTTCTTTCCGTCCCACCCAAAACCTTTCTCTACGCCCCTACTTGGAATGATGCAGAACAAAACGGTTCATTTTGGCAGGCTTTTCCCCATCTCTCCCAAAACCTCCCTGACTCGACTCACCTGCTAATCAAGCTTCACCCCAACACTCTCCGTCAACATGAAATCGAATTAGAGATCTTAAAGGGCCGTTTGGATAAGAAAAAAAATATTCATTTTCTCAATGATTTCCCCCCGATATACCCGCTTCTTAGCCAGTGCGATGCCTATATTGGGGACATGTCTTCAATCGGGTACGACTTTCTCTACTTCAACAGGCCGATGTATTTTCTCAATCCTCAAAATAGAAACTCGGCCGCCGATCCAGGCCTCTATCTTTTCCAATGTGGAGAGGAAATCGATCCCAAACAATTTTTTTTCAAATCTTCCCATGAAATTTTATACACAAGATCCCAAATCTATTCTTATACCTTCGACCCTACTCCAGATTGGCAAGAGCTAGCTACAAGACTCGCTTCCACGTAAAGCATCCCAAAAACGATGCGTTTTCGGGGACCCCATTCAAATGTAAAGCGGCTTTACATTGGATGTTTCTATCGAGCAAAAGCTATACCTCGGAACACATTTAGATCCGCATCTTCAGGAACTATGACTTCGCGATATTGATGGCGAGTCATCAAACTGATGGCTATCGAATTTGTGATCTCTCCAACCGCACTATATGAACCTTCATAAGGGTCATGCCGATCTATCTGTGAATTAAAATAATAATAGCGGGGCTCCTCACGCCGCCTCAAATCAATCCCGATCATACAGCTTTCTGAACCTCGACTCAACACAACTGCGAGAAGTCCTCCATTCTGATGCGCTATGGGGAGCAGTGATTTGACAAGGTTATGAAAAACATCAAAACTATTAGGTTCCTTAATTCTAAATTCTACAAGATAGTTCTGCCTGATCCCAAAATGGGCTGCCCCATCTGCCAAAGAAATTCTTTGATCATTTTGTGCAATGTTTCTTCCCCGCTTGAACGCCTCTTTTTCTACAACTCCAGTAACCAAAGCATTCTCTACTTGCTGGTTATACGATACTTTTTGAAGAAATAGATCGGGAGTTTGTAGAAACGAACGAGCTAATGCGAGCTCGGGGAACCCCTCAAGCGCTTGATCGACTGGTATTCTCAATCTTTGCACTTCTGGATGCGTCCAAATATTCGATCGATTGTACTTACACCAATGAGACCCAAGAATCGGCCCGGGCAGAGGGTTGAACTCCCATCTAGGTTGGGGATCGATCACAATCTGGGGTAGTATAGGATTGGGAGCAGCCGGCATTACTCCATGAGCTGGTAATCGCACGGGCTGATTGTTTAGAGGAACATTAGGATTGGGAGCAGCCGGTATTACTCCTTGAGCTGGTAATCGCGCAGGCTGATTGTTTAGAGGAACATAAGGTCTTCGCGCTGGAAAATTCCTATTCCATAGATTCTCGAAGTTTGCTAGCAAAGCAGGAGGGACATTTGGCTCTCTTCTCATTCTGTAATAAATTCGGTGCAGATGGGTCTTAGAAAAAAATCCGCAACTGCGCAAGAAGATCTGAAAACAAGAGAGATAGACGAGACTCCACCCTGTGCTTTTACTGTAGCGAAGAAAGAGTCCCCTATTTTTGCCTAACCAGAAATTAGGTCCCAAAACTGCTGCTTTTTGTGTTACCAATTGATACAGTGTGACCATATATTTTCTCCTTATTTTTAAAAGGCGAAGCAGCCTACGAAGAAAAAAAATTTTTGTCAAAATGAATGAGAGAAGATCTTATAACGTAAGATTTTCTTACCCAGGTCGCCAACCCAATGGCAGATGACTGTGTCTGGATGAAGATCATGAGCCCCGCTCCAGTTATAAATAGAGGGGAGTTCAGGAATAGTGCATCTCTTTTCCTCGATGATGGCCGATAGGAGATCTTGATCCCCGCGATAAAAACGATTTTGGTCTAGAGACCTCCGTGCCCATTCGTGGAGGAGGGGGTGATCTTTTTGAAATGGGATCACGCCTGAGTTATAGGTGGGAGCTCCCATATCTTTAGCCAGGGCAATTCCTCCGTCGCAATAAGAAAAGAGAGAGTCTAAAGGCCTTAAGATTTCACAATCCAAATCGAGCCAGACAGTTTTTTGAAAAGGGGTCTTGAGGCAAGCAAAAGGTTTTTTAAACCACGATTTGCGGGAGGTCCAAAACTGGGTCCCATATTTATTTTCCCAAGCTTCAGTTAGAGGAGGGGAGATCTCCTCTGCATCTGAAATAAATAGGTCATCCCTTAGAAGAGGGATCCTAATACCTTTTTCTTGACACCATGATTTCCCCTTTGCAGATAGGCCAAAGTCGATGAACGCCACAGGGTAGGAATTCCATTTTCTATAGTTTTCCCACCACCAGGATAAAAGCCATTCTTGATTCTGATCAGAACCGACAATGACCCCTTTAGAATGATCTACTCTTGTCAAGATTACTTCCCTTCTTATAAGATGGTTCCCCGTTAATAGAGGAAGAACTGCTTATGATTTTTAATGTCTATACTTTAGTCACTTTCTGCGGGCTTGCAGCCCTCTTGTTTGGAGGCATTTTAGCCTATTCGGTCCTTTCGCAAAAGAGTGGATCGGAGGCGATGCAGAAGATCGCAAAGGCAATCCAAGATGGCGCCTCTGCCTATTTAAATAGACAATATAAAGTCATTTCCTATGTAGGGATAGTTGTTTTTGCAGTCCTTACTTGGCAGCTTGGCCTTTTAGTGGGAATCGGGTTCTTGATCGGCAGTTTCCTCTCTGGAGCTGCAGGTTACATTGGAATGAACATTTCGGTCCGCGGGAACGTCCGTACAACCGAAGCCGCAAAAAAAGGCTTGATCCCTGCCTTGAACGTCGCCTTCAAATCGGGAGCCATCACCGGCTTTTTAGTCGTGGGATTAGCCTTATTGGGCATCGTTCTTTATTACTTGGCCCTCAAACAACAGAATACCGACCAGCGGCAAATTTTTGAGGCATTGGTCGCACTCAGCTTCGGGGCATCGCTCATTTCTATTTTCGCTAGACTCGGCGGAGGTATTTTCACGAAAGGTGCCGATGTAGGAGCCGACCTAGTGGGCAAAGTCGAGGCAAATATTCCAGAAGACGACCCAAGAAATCCAGCTGTGATTAGCGATAACGTCGGAGACAATGTGGGCGATTGCGCAGGAATGGCAGCCGACCTCTTTGAAACTTATGTGGTCACGATTGTTGGAACGATGCTTTTAGGTAAGATATTTTTTGAAGGAGTAGTTCAAGAAACGATGATCCTCTTCCCCCTTGCCATTTGCGCTGTTTCGATCTTGGCCTGCATTGCCGGATATTTCTTCGTCCGTCTCGGTAAAAAGAAAAATATCATGGCAGCTCTCTACAAAGGATTTATCGCTAGCGCAGTTCTTTCTACAATCGCTATCGCCTATCTGATCAATCAATGGTTTGGCGAAGCGGATATCTTCAAAATCCAAAACATGACCTTTACGAGACAAAATTTATTCAATTGCGTCCTCATAGGAATGTTCGTAACCGGTCTTCTCATGTGGATCACCGAATATTACACATCGACCAAGTACCGTCCGGTAAAAAATATTGCAAAAGCCTCCACCACAGGCCATGGAACGAACGTGATCCAAGGATTAGCCATTTCTCTTGAATCGACCGTTCTGCCAGTTATTTTCATTTCTGCCGGAATTCTGGCCTCTTATCTCAATGCAGGCTTGTACGGTGTGGCAATTGCGGCGACTAGCATGTTAGCTCTTGCAGGGATGATCATCGCCCTCGATGCCTATGGCCCTGTTACCGACAATGCTGGCGGAATCGCTGAAATGTCGAACCTTCCAGCTGAAATCAGAGAAGTGACAGACGCGTTAGATGCGATTGGCAATACGACAAAAGCTGTAACAAAGGGTTATGCCATTGCATCGGCCGCTTTTGCTGCTTTGGTCCTCTTTGCAGCGTTCATTGAAGATTTGAGTTTCTATTTCCCAACTATCAAAGTTACCTTCTTGCTCCAAGATCCGTATGTAGTGATCGGCCTCTTTACAGGCGGGTTTTTACCTTATCTGTTCGGTGCATTGAGCATGACTTCAGTAGGCAGAGCAGCTGCCTCCGTGGTGATCGAGGTAAGAAGACAGTTCAAAGAAATCCCTGGGATCATGGCAGGAACTGCCACCCCTGATTACAAAAAAGCTGTCGATATGTTGACACGGGCTGCAATCCGAGAGATGATAATTCCCTCAATCCTTCCTGTAGTTGCTCCAGTGGCTCTTTATTTCATCATTTCCTCAGTAGCAGGAAGAGAAGAGGCGTTTGTTTCTCTAGGCGCTATGCTCCTTGGAGTCGTCGTTACAGGGCTGTTCCAAGCGCTTTCAATGACTGGAGGCGGCGGAGCTTGGGACAATGCGAAGAAATACATTGAAGCGGGAAATTATGGCGGTAAAGGCTCCGATGCTCATAAAGCAGCAATTACAGGCGATACAGTCGGCGATCCTTACAAGGATACGGCTGGACCTGCAATCAACCCCATGATCAAAATTGTGAACATCGTAGCACTCCTATTGCTCGCGATCCTTTCACAGTTTCATTAACTCTTCTTATGGCTAGAGGGGGCAAAAGCGCCGCTTTTAATAGTGGTCCAGAAATCCATATGCTGGACCACATAGCCCCCCTGGCCCACTTAATGGGCATCCCTCTTTATACGACAGAGGAAGAGAACTACCGGTTAGCCCGCCATTATTACCCTCAAGTTGAACACAGGTTTGAGCCCAATTTAGAATTCAAATTAGGCGATCTGGCTCAAGAATTCGATGCCCTTTTCGAATGTAAGTTTTGGGCTGCTCATCTCAAAAACCTTTTTCGCGATTTATACAAAAAGGAGATGAGGTTGATCTATTGTCCTCACGGGCAGTCAGATAAAGAAAATCTTGCCCAATACGCCTTCCAGGATGCAGTGCTTCTATATGGCGATCTAATGGTCAATATGTTGAAAGAGCTAAAAGTCCAATTGCCCAATCACGCATTCGTTGGGAATTACCGCTATTTCTTCTATCTGAAACACCGTCCATTTTATGATAACTTAGCTAAAGAAGAGATTTTTTCGAAATTTTCGAACCAAAAGCCGTTTCTCCTCTACGCTCCTACGTGGAAAGATGGGGATCAATCGACCTCATTTTTTGAATATGGGAAGAAAGTGATCGATGAAGCGCCATCCGATTGGAATCTCATCGTAAAATTGCATCCACTCTTAGAACAGCGGCACCCTGCCCATTTTTATGCGATTACATCCTCTATTGAACGGAAAGAAAACGTCCTTCTAGTCTCTGACTTTATTCCCGTTTATCCGATTCTTTCCCGTTGCGATGCCTACTTAGGGGACTACTCTTCTGTCGGATACGATTTTCTTCTTTTCCAAAAACCGCTCTATTTTCTTCCAACAAAAAAGGGGACTCGCCTCCACTCTTGCGGGACAGTCCTAAATTCCAATTTCTATTCAATGATCGAAAAGAAAATCGGATTTCAAGCCCAACAAAGAGACCTTTATAACCACGCTTTCAAATCTCTTACTGAAAAAGAGATCAAACAGAATATTCTAAATCTAATTCAGGACTGTTTACAAGCAGACTCAGCATCACCAGCTTGCTGATTCCTCAATTTCCGAACTAATCTCGTTGATTCACAATTTTGTGATCTCATGATGCTCTCTGCACTTTGATTGAGTTGATGGATCAATCCAACTATCTCTTCTGCAGAAGGCAAATGGAGTTGGTCCATCAGTGTCTGAACTTCTCTTCCCAAAGAAGGATTCAGATAGTCCATGCTCAGAATCTTAAGCTGTTGCTCCAAATTCATTTTGGCGTGAGAAACCTGGTGGAATTTTGATAGTCTTTCAATTACTTCATCAATTTTCTCTAATGTATTAGAATTAGCAATATTAATACTCTGGTAGAACTGGATGAAATCAACGATAGGTCGAATCTGCTCATTCAATGAGTTTATTGTATTCAAGTCTAAATCGATTGGGCCGCTGTTGAGAAGATATGGGGGTCTCACTGGGTACATAACTTTATTCCGAATTTAGAGGAGGGAGAATGAATACGGTTTGCAAATCGGATAGATTGAAAGCGCATGGTTTGGCTTCAATTTCATATGAATAAGCCCCTTCCTTAAGTGGATGGACCTGGGTCACGTTGGCAACAAGTAGACCAAACGGAAAAACTCCATCAAGTCCCGATGTGACCAAGAGGTCTCCCTCTTTCAGAATAGGCATAGCTGTCCCAGTCCCTTTTGCTAAAGAGCCAGTCCTTAGGTCGCGTGCCGCAGCCTCTTGATAATAATAATCGTAATTGAAGCCGATCCCTTTTATAATTTGACAGCGCGATCTCGAAAAAGGGGCGCTGCTTCCATA
>CAYZHU010000001.1:7085-42973 GCA_964477585.1 uncultured bacterium | reverse complement strand
TCCGGTTGCGCTCATTGCGCACAGATTGGAATATTCGGGTACCATTTCAGCTCCAGTTGGAGTCGTTTCCTTAAATTCAGGCCATGAAATTCTATTGGATCCAACAGGTCAAGGACTTCTCTTCATCCGCCCTGATTTAAAAGGGGCTGGCATCGAAAATAACGGGACCATCGAAGCCTATAAAACCCAGCTTCAGGCAGACGGAACTCCAACGAGCCTAAGTATCGGCCTTGGCGGCGTGATCGATGCTGGATCGGTGAAAGAGGTCGGGGGAGAAATCTATTTAGTGGCCAAAGAGGGATCGATCGAGATTCGTTCTGATGCAAAGTTACTCGCGGGAAATGAAGGGCAAATCGTTCTTCATGCAGAAAAGGGACTTCTAGAGTTGAGCGGCGAGATCGAAGCGTCTTCAGGCGAAGTGCGTCTATTAGGCGAGAGGGTCTATCTTCTTGGAGATGCCCATGTCAAGCTTTCCGGAGAAACCCAGGGAGGAACCGTTCTTGTCGGCGGCGATTATCGAGGAATGAACCCTGAAATTCCAAAAGCAGATTATGTTTATTGCAGCCCGAATGCCAGAGTGGATGTCGATGCGACGGTTTCAGGAAATGGAGGAAAGGCGATATTTTGGGGCGAAAAAGGGATCGCTTTTTTCGGGTCTGTAAACGCGCAAGGGGGCAAAGAGAGCGGAGATGGCGGCTTTGTAGAGGTTTCTAGCCCAGGATCTTACTCTTTTAGCGGTCTTGTCTCTACATTAGCTCCCAATGGAAAAGTGGGAAAGCTTCTTCTAGACCCGACTGACATCACCATTACTTCTGCACCAACTGCGGGAGGCTCATTTGCAGGGATGAATCCGATTGTTTTTAGCGGACCTGGACCCAGCGCAACGCTCGATTACTGTTGTGACATCATTATTGGAAATCTTGAAGATCAGCTTGCTTTGGGAGATGTCGAAATAGACGCGACAGCAGGAGCAGGCGGCGCCGGAGATATTACGGTAGATGCGCCCCTTAGCTGGAGTGCGAATGTCTTAACCCTGAACGCTGCGAATAATGTCACGTTCACTTTAAATGCTGATGTGACCATCTCAGGAACAGCGAGTTTGTCTACGATTGTTCCAGGCAGCTTAACATTTGACCCAGGCAGTATCATCCATTATTCTTCCAGCGCTTCGCCTTTGTCGCTTACTGCAACGGGAGATATAGCTATGCAAGGGACTTTGAGCTGTACTTCCAATGCAGATATTGAAATGACTTCAACTGCTGGAAACTTCGTGGCAACGAATGCAAGCATCACCTCATCAGGGAACGGCAATCTCACGTTTACAGCAGAAGGAGCGGGAGGAATCCCGAACTGCGCCCTGATCTTTTCAAGCGTTTCTACTACCGGAAGCGGGAATGTCACGATGACTGCGACAGGGGCTTCAACGCCCGTTTTTTTTAATACAGGATCCATTTCTGCAACTGGTGGCGGCAGTATTATTTTAAATGCTTCAGGACTAGGTCAGGGAATCACTTTTGCGGATGCGACTCTAGAGAGTACGACATCTATGACGTATAACGGAGGGCAATTTGTAGAGCTGCTTGGCGATGTGAATTTTATTACGCCTCAACCGGTCATCGTCACCTCGCCTACTATCGTTGAAGTTGGTAGAGGCACTGCAACGGTCACTACAAATGCAAGCTCGATCACATTTCCTGTGGGAGTTCAAGGAGAGCAATTAACAGTCATTGCGACTGTCGGAGATGTCTTCATTCAAGGAAATTCAAGCCTTTTCTTTTTGGATGTGACAGCAGCGGGAAACATCCAAGTTTCATCAGGGGTCGCTATAGATATTTTTCTCTTAACACTTAGCATGACTGCTGGAGGAAATATTAGTTTAGGCGATAATGCGACTTTGCAAGTGGATTCAACAAATTCGCTTACGCTACAAGCGAATAGCAATATCCAGATCGGCAATAATATTTCAGTTCTAGGGAACGGCCCTGTTTTATGGATTGCCGGGCAAAATATCACAGCCAGCGGGACGACTGGATCCATCCAAACCGTAAATGGAGACGATCTGAACCTTGTAACAGACAACCTCAATCCGAATCCTCCTAATGTGGGAACGGGAAAGTTCACTCTCCCTTCCGGATATACGCTCTGTACGAATTCTTGCGCCGGAGGCCCTGGAAAGGTGTTTCTTTACTCGGCCAATGCAGGGGATAGCACGTTGCCATCTGTCATCAATACGGCTTCCTATACTCCGGGATCGTATAGCGGCACGACGTATACTACAGGAACAAATGAATTTGTAGGCTTCTGGTATTTGACGCAGCCGCCGCCTGATCCCCCTCTCTTTGAAGTCGTTTTCAAAACGGCCATAGCCCATATCCCATCTCCAACGCCAACTCCTCCGCCGCCTGTTGTGCAGACGATTCAAATAGCCGTAACAGAGCCGGTGGCTAATCCGCCTCAAATCGCGCAGATAACAGAGGGGAATTTACAACCCCCATCCACGCCAAATCCGAAAACTCCATGCAGAACTCCACCTGTTGCAATCCAGGCTCTTTGATGAAAAAAATAGTCACTTTTTTAATCCTTTTTGTACTGCCCCTGTTCTCTCAGGAAGGGAATGGTTCGAAATCTTTGATTCATGCAGCGGGAAGTCCGCAAGTGATGAAGGGAACCGGCCAGTTTTTAGTGGAAGGGCTTACTCTTGTCCCTGGCGGCACTGAGATCAATCAAGTGCATCGGGATCACGGAGTGTATATTCTTCTAGAAAAAGGATCGGAGCCAGAACTTGCCGAAGAGCTTAGGGAATTTTTGAACCATCCTTTATCTGAGGATCTGATCGCCAAAGTCAAGACAACGATTGTTAAATACTTTAGGAAAGAGCATGGACTTTATGTCGCTGCGATTGTTCCTATCCAAAAAGTAGTGAACGGCGTCATTGTGATCCAAATTCTTGAAGGACACGTCGGAACAATTGAGTATAAAGGGCAAAAATGGTTTAGCAAACGGGTGATCGCTAATGCTTTAGGCATTAAGCCTGGAGATCCTTTAATCGAAACTGAATTTTTGAACGATGTGACTTGGGCCAACCGCAATCCATTCCGCAATACGCAAATTGTGTTGGGCGCAGGAAAAGAGAAAGGGACAACAGATCTCGTTTTTGTGACGAAAGATAAATTCCCCGTTCGTTTCTATGTAGGGGCCGACAATACCGGCTTTGTAGCGAACAATGTCAACAGAGTCTATGGAGGGTTCAACTGGGGAAATGCCTTTATGATTGGGGACATCCTCTCTTATCAGTATACAGCCGCCCCCAACTTCCATGATTTTCAGTCCCATGTGGCCAACTACACTTCCTTTCTTCCCTGGCAGCATGTTTTTACCGTTTACGGAACCTACGGGACTGTTTTCCCAACGATTCCCGATTTCAAAATCGAAGGGCTCAACATCCAAGCATCCACCCGTTATCAGATCCCGATCCGTCCGTTATATGGAATGTTTAGAAGTTATGTTGAGTTTGGTTTTGACTACAAATTTTTGCGAAGCAATCTGTTTTTTGTAGGCGATATAGCTGAGAGCGTTCCTAGCAACCAACTCATCACGATCACTGAATTTTTGACTACTTACAATTTCCAAAAAAACTGGACTCGCAACTTATTGACTTTCCGGATCGATATGATTTTATCGCCTTGGAAAGATTTGTTTCCTCACCAGACTTCTGCAGCATATAACAGTTTAAGAGCGTTCAGCCACGTCCGCTATGCTTATTGGAGGACCTCCATCAGCAACGTGTATAGAACCCGCAAGAACTATACGATTTCAGCCCAATTTAGAGGCCAGCTAGCGACAGGAACGCTTCCCACTGCAGAACAATTTGGATTGGGCGGCGCGAGTACCGTACGAGGTTATTTCGAGCAGCAATTTGTCGCAGATAACGCTGTCGTTTTGAACTTGGAGGCCTACACCCCGAATTTTAAGATGTTCAAAAAATTTGATAATGCGCTCTCCTTCCTGGCCTTTATCGATTACGGCTATGGATATAACTACAGCGCGGTTTCCCCTCCATTCATCGCGCAAACTCTCATGGGGATCGGGCCTGGGATTCGATATGAAATCCCTCCTTATTTATCTGTGAAAATGGATTATGGTTTCCAGGTCTTCGCCATCCAGCAGGATGATCGATTTGGACGGTTCCATTTCAGTGCCATTATAAGCTATTAAAAGGACGACTATATATGCGTTTAATCCTATTTCTAGTGCTTCTTAATCAAAGTTTTTTTGGGGCAGAGGCAATTGCAAAAATCCTTGCGATCGAAGGGGAGGCCAACGCAGTTTCTGAAAATGTGGAAAGAGCCCTCGAAAATAATTCCAGCATCTTTGCTCTCGAAACAATTCGAGTTGGATTGAATAGCCGGCTGCAGATCTTGTTTACCGATGGGGGGCTGATGAATCTGCTTCCCGACACTGAATTTCGGGTCGATGCATACAAATACAAACAGCTGATCCAAAGAGACAAATTTTCTTCAGAACTGTTGAAGGGCGGCTTTCGGCTTCTCAGCGGCTCCATCGCGAAAAAAAATCCCAATGAATATAAGATTCGGACCCCATCAGGCACTATAGGACTTTTAGGAACCGTGATCGAAGCGCGGCTCGTCGGAACCAATCTTTTCGTAGGAGTTCAAAATGGGCGCGCTCAAGTCTCAAATGAAGCAGGATCGGCGATCATCGGCATGGGCGAAGCCAACCAATTTGTAACTATGGCCGGAAATAACGCCACGCCTGCGCTCACGTCAACAAGACCTCAAGCTCTAAATTTAAATGTCTTTGTTGAACCTCAAGGAGGGCTTTCTATAGACGAGGTGCAGGCTCAACAGCAAAGTGCAAAAGCAGCAGCCGTTCCCCAACCTGGAGGCGCACCGACAGGCGCTCAGCAGACAGGTGCTCAACCTACAAGCGGCCAGCCAGCTGGCGCCGAATCAACCAGTACCGAGGCAACTGGCGCCGCCGCTGAAACGGGAACAATCGAAGAGACTCCAAGCGAGGGAGACCTCAATTATACGCCGATGGGCGGAGGGGCCTCTATTCAGGGAGGCTGTTAACAGCACGAGAATTGGATGTCGCCGCTAGTTGGGAATGTAGTTCAGAAGCCGTAGCTGATATTGTATTCGAAATAGTGGGTGCGCATTTTGGAAAACTGCCCCTCGTATGAATAACCGTGATGATACTCGATATAGCCCCGTAGTTTGCGGCCAATTCCTTGCAATTTGCTGAACTCGTAGCCGGCTTTATACGTACCGTTGAAATTCCAATGCTGTTCTTGAAAGTTCTGCCAATCCATTGCAATGAAGACCGTCCCATAGAGCCTTTGTTTATGGAACTTTGTCCCTAAGAAACGAACTTCAGTCCCATATTCGACATACATAGGTTTCCAAGGAAATGATTCATCGCTATGGACGATCGCACCTACTCCGCCATAGACTCTCACAATATCATTCGCCTGGTAGGAGGCGAAGAAATCGATCGCCTCGTTGCTCGGATTCACCCGGTGAAAGTCTGGATGGTTCACTAAAAATTCATCCCCAAGGTGGCTCGATACATGATAACCTCTAAAACGGAGTGACCAGCGGTTCTTCGCATACGTGAGAGGGACTCCCACATAGAAATCGGAATTGACCAGTTCCGCTCCCCCTGGGATATTCAGAGGGCCAGGGTCCATATTGAAGACAGACCACATGCACGCCTCGATGCTGATCTGGAAATCGCCGTGCCACATCACATCGAGCCAACGGTAGAGACCAAAATCATCCCCGAGCGATACATCGACAGCTTTGCAACCTACAACACGGTCGCCGCTTCTATAGCCTACTGTGTAGCAGACCTGTCTAGGAGACCCAACCAACGGTTGGAAAAGTTCTGTCATTTGGGGAAACCAAATCCCCTTGATCTGGGGACGGTTGATATATTTCATTTGCATCTGGAGATCCTCAGTCGGGACCCCTTCCAGGACGTGGACCTCTTTTACACCCGGCACATCTTTCAAAAAGGAGACGATCGCAGAAGAATGGACCGAATTTTTGGGCATATTCGCGATCCATACATTTTTATTCTTCACCAAAACGATGACACGAAATTCAGAAAAATGGGTGTCGACTAAAGATTGCAAATACCCTTCAAAATAGGAATCTGTCGTATCGATGACCGAATCTTCAGGGATACTATCGGTCCGGGTCAGCACGACAGCAACTTCTTCTGAGCGATCCTCTGCAAAGGCTGCAGAAACTAGACTCAAAATGAGAGCAAGTGAACCAATTGTCCGCATATTTTTTAGATAACTTTTTAGATTTTAAATTACAACTTCTCGTTTGAGATATCTACTTTGAAGCAGCCTTACGCCGCTATAGAAACAGAGAGCTCCCCCGATGACCAACACCTCCCTCGGTCCCCAGAGACCTGCCAGCAGCCCTCCGAGCGGCGGCGCGATCGCACCTCTAAGACCCGCTGAGACGACATTCACGCCAGTAAACTTCGAGCTATCTTCTTTAGCAGCAAAAATAGGGCCCGACATATTCCAAACTAAGTGGCTTCCCCCCTGCCCCACGCCATACCAAAAGTAGGCCAAGTAGAGCCAAAAGATCCCCCAAACTGAAAAACTGAGCAAAATTGGGAATAATCCAGCTGCCATGAAAACAAGACTCGATAACTTCAGTACGGAGACCTTATCGACCCATTTCGCCCAAATTGGAGAAGACAAGGCAAACCCCAATCCCTTGGCAATGGAAACTGCCGCAGCGATCTCTAGATAAGAAACACCCAAATCATCCGCGCAAAAGATCGGCAGCGCCGGCTGGATCAGCATGATCCCAAAACCGCACACCATGAATCCCCACTGATACCGGGCAAAATCGGGCCTCTCTTTCATCAATTGGAGGCTATCGCGCCAAGGGCGGACGATCACTTCTTTCAAACTCGGCCTTTGAATTTCTTCTTTCTCCACTTCAACGGGCACTTGCGCCTGCACAACAAGCGAAAGCAGACCGAACGCCGCAGCCCCGACCAACAATCCTTTCCATAGTCCCGGATCTTTATCTAAAAGTCCTCCCATCGCCAAACTCAAGACCACCCCTTCGGCATATCCCAGAGCAGAACTAATCGAAAACGCCCTTCCCCTCTTCCCTTCTTTCAAATTTTGTTTTATCATCTCCATCCAAGCTGGGATTGCAGCTCTATAGAAAAACATATAATTGACAGCCGCCCCGATCACATACCAGACCGAGTCGAACCAGAAGCAAAGGAGAAACGGAGCGCGCATCAAGAACCCTGCCCAGAGGACATTGCTTTTGAGCCGGCTTTTTCTCAATCCAGCGCTCCAATAGAACGACAAGATCGTGACCACCGGTTTTAACATAGTCATCAATGCGATTTGGAAAGCACTGGCGCCCAGGTCTTTATACAACACGAAAGCCAAGAAGCCATAGAGAGTAAAGAGGGGTTCGCTCAAGAGATTTGACCCTATGAGGACTGCTCCCATTCGGGACTTTTGCTGAACAACTGAGCTCATTTGGCCCCCTATGATACCCTTCCTTGGCCATTTGAGCAATTCCAAAATCCTTGCATTTCTCTTCCATGATCCGCTACACTTTCAGCCCCAAAGCAAGCGGGGCAATAGCTCAGTGGTTAGAGCAGCGGACTCATAACCCGTCGGTCCCTGGTTCAAGTCCAGGTTGCCCCATATTTTTTAAAAAATTTCTTGATTTGTTTTTTCCTCATCTTTAGTCTGTTATCTCCTCAGTTTAATTAGGGCCAATAGGATGAACAGATTTTTTTGTCTTGCACTATTTTTTTTATGCGCTTGCTTCACGCCTCAATATGTAAATGCCTCCGGAAACTTCGCTGGCACTGTCACAGATTCGCTGACAGGCCTCCCGATTTCAGGAGCCTTGGTCGTTGCAACCAAAGGAAATCAGCAAAGACAAACCACCACAACAGGGATGGATGGAACTTATGTATTCTCTAATCTCAACCAAGGCAACTTTACAATCATCGCCAGCGAGTCTGGTTATCAAACAGAAGCAGTAGGGGCTAGGATAACTAATGGTACGACGAACGTTGTTGATATTGCATTAGTGCCAAACGGCGGGACGATATCTGGAACTGTAACTGACGCAGTAACTACTCTACCCATTTCGGGGCAACCGTAGAGATCTTTCACACCTTCACTTTAATCACGACTGCGACTACTGACGGCGCCGGAGCCTATTCAGCGCCTAATCTTGCTCCGGGTATTTATAATGTAAACGCTACAGCTACTGGATATCAGACACAATCCCAGGGCGCTGCCGTCCAGGCAGGCGTTATCACAACAGTTGATTTTGCATTGGCATCGAATCCAGGCACAATTTCCGGGACTGTAATAGACGCATTAACCACCAATCCAATAGTAGGAGCTCTAGTTCAGGTTTTTAATGGGTCTCTATTGGTTGGCTTTGCAGATACTAACGGCAGTGGAGTTTATACGATTCCAGATTTAGCTCCAGGTAGTTACACTGTTGAGGCTAGTGCGGATGGATACCAGACAAAAAATGTGGGAGCTAGCGTTACAGGCGGTGCCACAACAACAGTAGACTTTGCTTTAGAAACCCCGCCAGGGACAATTGCAGGCACTGTAACGGATGTCTCCACAGGCAATCCTATTTCTGGCGCTTCCATAGATGTTTTTCAAGACGTCACCCTCATCGCATCGATCTTAACGGATCCAAATGGGCAGTACAGCCTTTCAGAATTTGTTCCAGGCGACTATTTAGTCCGTGCAACTGCAAATCTGTTTCAACAACAAATTAAGGCAGCAACTGTTGCGGCAAATGCAACGACTACTATTGACTTTGCTCTCATGGCTCCTCCAGGAACAATTTCAGGCACAGTGACAAATGCCGTATCGACAAATCCCATCGCGGGAGCAATTATCAATGTTTACAGTGATCAATTAGTGCTTGCTACAGCTTTAACCGATCCCAATGGCAATTATGAAATTCCAAATCTTTCCCCAGGTAATTACATAGTCACTGCATCCAAAGACACTTTTCAAACACAGTTCGTAGGAGCCACCGTAACGGCTGGCGCCACAACTGTCGTAAATTTTGCTCTCTTAACACCTCCAGGAACGATTTCAGGAACAGTGACAGATGCCATAACGACGGATCCTATCGAGGGAGCTACTGTGTCTGTATTTAGCGGCCGAACCTTTATTGCAAAAGCATTGACCGATGTAAATGGCCAATATTCAATTCCTGATTTAATGCCCGGCCAATACACTGTTATTGCTCGAACCGGAACCATTTATCAAGCTGCAGCTCAAGGCGCAAGTGTAGTCGGAAATATGACGACAACTGTCGACTTTGCTTTGCAACTTAACCCGGGAACAATTTCAGGTACTGTAACAAATGAAACTAATGCGGCTCCAATTCCTGGAGCTACCATTTTGGTTCTTTCCAATTTCACCCTTATAGGCACTGCTTTAACAGATGCAAATGGTAATTATTCGATCAATGATTTGGCTCCCGGAAATTATATTGTTATTGCAAGCGCCCCGAATTTTGACAACTCTGCCGTTGGAGCCACCGTTACTACTAGTAATACAACAATTGTTAATTTTGCTTTAGCAGTGAGCCCTGGAATGATCTCCGGTAACGTCTCTACTGCTGGGCCAACTCCTATCCCTGGCGCAACGATTGAAGTGCGTAATGAATTTGTTATAATTGCTACGGCAATCACTGATCCAAGCGGCAATTATAATATCCCTGACTTAGAGCCTGATACTTATACAGTGACTGTCATAGCCTCGGATTTTCAAAGTCAGACAACAAATGCTACAGTCGTTTCTAATCAGACTACCATTGTAGATTTTACTTTAACCGATAATCCAGGAGCTATTTCTGGTACAGTAACGGACGCCATAACTACAGATCCCATTCCAGATGCTACTGTAGCTGTCTTTCAAGGAAGCGTTTTAATTGATTTTGCTTTAACCGATGTCAATGGAACTTACACCATATCTAATTTAGCCCCAGGTAATTATACCGTCCTTGCTATCGCCCAGGGTTTTGAGTCAGCATTTTCGACAGAGACTGTTATGGCCGGCGCAACAACGGTTGCTAATTTCGCACTTGATTCCACTCCTGGGACCATTGCAGGAGAAGTGACAGATGAATGTACAGGCGGCCCGGTCCCAGGCGCATTTATCTTGGTAACGGATGGGTCCTCAGTAGTTGGTTTTAGTTTAACAGATGCAAATGGAAATTATTCCATAGATACCATTGCAGCTGGCAGTTATACAGTAACAGCAAGAAAGAACCATTATGTCTTTGGGAGCTCTCCTGCTACCGTTATGAGTAGTCAAACAACATTTGTTAATTTTTCACTCCTGCCTATTCCATTGCCTCCGGTAAACATTTTCGGCTGCACGAAAAAAAATAAATTTCTGACGCAGACAGATCATATCCACGTTATATCATGGACAGCTAGTTCGAGTTCCTGTATCACAGGTTATCAAATTTTTCGCAATGGAACACAGATTGCTTTTGTTCCTTCCACAAGCCTAGAGTATAAAGATCATAATAGAAACAAGAATACTGATGTTTATTTTGTTCAGGCGGTGAATTCCTTTGGACTGATCGGTGATGCGGTAAGTATTACAATAAGAGATAACGATGAGTGTCCCTGAAAGAGATCAGTCAGCCAATACGAACTGACTAATTTGGACATCCAAAACGATACCCCATACCTGCGCCAAAGGAGCAATTGCTTAGATTTGCATTCTGTCGAATTACTATCTCTTGATCCGCGTTATCAAAATCAATTTTTGTATAAGTGTAATTGGTAAATAGATCGATAAAAAAATGCTCGCCTATTTTGCAAATGGCTCCAACTTTTGCAATCCCTCCAACACCCCATTTAGAGCTGCTTGGTATCACAAAGGGGGAATGATCTCTCATATGCAAATAGGTACCAAGCACACCTGCTCCTATATAAAGATCTACGGTCCGTTTGAAGGGAAATTTAAGTTTGAGTCCAGCGCCTAGGGGAACCATGGTGATCTTAGTTGGATCATGCTCTCCGATTGAAAATCCTTTTTTAGAGAAATAATCTGCACTGATCCATCCATAAAGTTTTTGACGCATTTGCCAAGTAAATTCACCCCCATATATCCCTCCTTCAGAATATATGTCTCGGAATTTATGGTGCATCGGAAGAAAATAAGCAGCCTTAGCTTCTATTAAAACTTCTTTAGCATGCAAATTGGGCAAACCAATACAAATTCCTAATAAGGGATAGATGCATCCAATAAACTTTCTAAACAATCTATCTTTCCTTAAAATCTAGGGTTGCGCCCATGAAAAGAGCTATACTACATATAGTATAAATCTGTAATCTAAATTCCAAACTTCCCTTACCGCCGGGCGTATCAAGTCCAGGCTGTCCCCTTTGTAGAAAAGGTCCTTAACAATGGCAAGCGTCAATACAACAGCAACACACAAGTTTAGTGCTCAATGAAATCCTTGCATCCTCTGTCCCAATCTATTATCTTTATCTCCTTGAGGGGCAATAGCTCAGTTGGTTAGAGCAGCGGACTCATAACCCGTCGGTCCCTGGTTCAAGTCCAGGTTGCCCCATAGTCGCAAAAGGCTATGCGCATGAATGCAGGCTCAAACAATAGATGTAAATGCGTCAAGCGTGAGAGATGCCGTCCCCTTTAATGCCTGCTTTTCTAGCAGAAAAAGAATGTCGGAAAAAAAATTCGATCCATTTCCGAATTTCTACTACCATGAACGCAGCCAGAAAAGTCCCGATTGGATACATCCAGTGCGTTAAATTCATCGGTTTTAAATGAAATAATTCAGGTGTCCAGTAAATAACTGTGCACTGCAAAATGAGTCCAATGCCAACCGCAAAGAAAATCCATGGGTTGATACCAAAGCTGTGAAGCACGTTTCTAAAAAAAGGCTCGACCTCTTTTTGAGCTTGAATTCCGTTGGCCCATTGGGCAACGACGACGCAAGTAAATATAATCGTCGAGACAAGAGGCGGTTCATATACATCGATGAGATAAACATAGAGAAAGCAGCAGAGAAGTCCTACTACAAAGCCAAAACAGAAAATGCGAACAGTCTGCAAAAGATCGAAAAACTGCTTTTCCGGACGGCGCGGCTTTCTGTGCATTACGTTGCCCTCTTCTTTAGCAAAAGAGAATGTTTTATCCTGCACGCCGTCCCCGATCAAATTGATCCACAAAATCTGAATGGCGAGCAAAGGAAGCGGCAGGTTGCTTAAAATAGCAAAGACAATCAGAACTACCTCCAGCAAAGTTGTCCCTACCAAGTAGTAAATGACTTTGCGGATATTGTCAGCAATGACCCGAGCGTTTCTTATAGCGCTTACGATCACTTTCAGATTGTTGTCAGTGATCACCATTTTCGAAACGCTCTTCGCTGCCTCAGTGCCAGAGCCCATCGCGATGCCGATATCGGCAGCTTTAAGGGCAGGGACATCATTCATTCCATCTCCAGTGACTGCTACGATCTCTTTTGATTGCTGCAAGAGTTTGACGATGCGGTATTTATGTTCAGGAAGAACTCTAGCCAACACAGTGGCCTTTTTTAAAATTTTTAAAAGATCCTTATCGGAAAGCCCTTCCATTTCCCTACCGGAAAGAACTTCATCTTTTTCTGTCCAGATTTCCACATCTTTTGCGATGGCTTTGGCTGTTTTTGGGTGATCGCCTGTGATCATCATGATGCGGATGCCCGCCTTTTTCGCAGAAACAACTGCTTCACGTACTCCTTCTTTAGCGGGATCCAAGAATCCGATAAGGCCGATAAGGCGAATCTTCCAAAAAGAGGGATCTTGATTCCTTTCCCATTTTCCGCGGCCGAAGGCGATTACTCGCAATCCTTGCTCAAGAAACAAAGACAAGGTCGATGTGAATTCTTCGGGGTTTTCCGCTTTCTCTTTCAATGCTTCGTAAGCGCCCTTGATGAACAGCTCTTCGGTGTCAGCAGTCTTGTTTATCGTAGCCATGAACATGAGGCGAGTGTCGAAGGGATGTTCCCAAACGCGCGGGTGGGCATTTCTAATCTCTTTATAGTCTCCAACCCATTTGGAAAGTGCGACATCCAAAGGATCCCCGGCCGCCTCGTTCGCATCGTTGCAAAGAGCTGCGATCTTTTTCAATAATCCTTCATTATTGGTACACACTTCTTTTACAATAAGCTTGCCTTCAGTAATTGTGCCCGTTTTATCTGATGCAAGTACCGTCACGCCACCCAAGGTTTCTACGGAAGGAAGATAGCGGATCAGAGTCTGTTTTTTACTGAGAGCTAGAGCTCCTAAAACCATTACAAGAGTGATGACGACGACTAACCCTTCGGGAACTGCTGCGACCAGAGCAGCAAGTAAAATATAGCTGAGGTCGATCCAGTGCCTTCCTTGCAAGACTCCCACAATTCCAAGGAGAAAAAAAATAGCAATGAGGATAAAAATATACCTTCGCATGAAAAAATCAAGGGCCTTGTTCAATGGCGTATCAGGAGAGGCTTCTTTGGCTTTTTCCGCAATCGATGCCAAATAAGTTTTCGTACCAGTTCTCACGACAATCCCAGATCCTGAACCTCTAGCAACAAGGGTTCCAGCGAGAAGCATGTTGGAGAGTTCAAAGGGAAGCGCCTCTTCCGGAAGCATCAATTCATGGTCTTTAATCACCGGAATCGATTCTCCAGTCATGGAGGATTCATCGATTATAAGGCCCGCGCTTTCAGCAAGACGGATATCGGCAGTCACTACCTCGCCTTCGCGAAAAACCACATAATCGCCTGGGACGAGTTCAGACGAGGCAATTGACACACGCGCGCCGCTGCGGATCACGAGGTTTTTGCTCTCTGTCATCTTTTTTAAAGCAGCAATCGACGCTTCAGCTTTTACTTCCTGCCAAAAACCGATCAAGCCGTTCAAGAAAATGATCCCCATTACCACAGAGAAATCGATCCACTCTCCAATCGAGATACTGACCAAAGATGCCAAGAATAAGATATAGATCGGGATGCTTTTGAACTGCCGAAAGAAAATCGTAAATAGGCTGATCTCGTTTTCTTCTAACCTATTTTTTCCAAAGAATTTTTGCCTCTTTTTTACTTCAGCGCTACTTAACCCTTGCGGAGAAGTTTCCAGACGATTGAACGTCTGATCGATAGGCAAAGCATGAAATGCTATTAATTCATCCATACAACTCAAGTATCCGCTTAAGAATTTTTCTTCAATAAGCAATATTATTAAGCCTAGACTTTTATTCTAAAGATTTGACACTCAAGATTGAATAGAGTAATCTATACTCAATGAAATCAAGCAAAAAACGAGTTTATATATCGGAAACCCGGGACGCCCAAAGCGCTCTGACCAAATCACAAATTTTGGCTGCCGCAAAAAGACTTTTTCAGACACAGGGATTTGATCGCGTGACCATCGATACGATCGCAAAAGCTGCTGCTGTTTCCATGCCGACTATCTATGCCATCTTTAAATCTAAAAGAGGCGTGCTGCAAGCTCTGATCGACAATGCTATCCCTCCCCAGCAATTTGCGGCATTGGTAGACGATTCCATGCATGAACAATCCCCTCAAAAACGTCTAGCTATAACGGCAAAATTAGCTCGCCAAATCTATGATGCGGAAAAAGAGCTCATGGACATTTTACGAGGAGCCTCTGTAGTGGCTCCTGAATTTAGAGAACTTGAGCAGGAAAGAGAACAACGCCGCTATGAGAGGCAAGGAGAATACGTCAAAAAATTGATACAGGATAAAGCGCTGTCTAAAGGGTTGACTCTTCAGAAAACACGCGATATTCTCTGGGCTTTGACAGGCCGCGATGTATATCGATTGCTTGTTATAGAGAGGGGTTGGACATCAGATGCGTATGAAAAATGGCTGTCCACACTTTTAATCGAATCCCTACTAGATGAGGGTCAAAAAAAATGAAGAAAATCAATATTAAGAAGAAATTTGAATTATTTGATCAATATTGGAGCCCACGAATTCTTGGTGAATTAAACGGGAATTACATCAAAATTTTCAAAGCGAAAGGGGAATTTGTTTGGCATCAACACGAGAATGAAGACGAATTCTTCCTCGTAATTCAAGGTCAATTGAAAATCAAACTCAAAGACAGAGAAATTGTCTTAAATGAAGGAGAGTTTTTCATTGTTCCGAAAAAAACAGAGCATCTTCCTTATGCTGATCAGGAAGCGCATGTTCTGCTCTTCGAACCTAAGCAAGTTCTCAATACAGGGAATGTCATATCTGAAAAGACAGTGGAGCGCCCAGAATGGCTGTAAAACGAGAGTCTCCATTCTTGGATTAAAGACAATCGATCAACTCGTTTGAAGGATTAATTGAGCCTTATAAACCGCCAATTCCATAGCCGCTATCATATTTGGTGATGTTGCAGCCTTCCCTTTCATGGCTGCCAAAAGTTCCGATGCCTTATCTGTCTTTCCTGAAAGAGTAAGAAACATCAGCAATTTGCAAATATATATGATATTTTCCTCAGCAAAATTATCTCCTAGCACATCCATTAGATAAGGAAGAAGCTCCTCCATGGCAGCGACTACTTTTGTAGTTTTTAAAAACAAAGCAAAAATTTGCTTTGAATCCTCTTCTACATCAGGCAAAGAATCGATCAATTCTTTCCAGTAACTACTAATAACTTTCTTATTTTCATTATAAGCGACATCTTTTAGTGGAAGGATATTTTCTAAATCACTATCGTTATCATCTGTCAGTAACCTATGATCAGACCAAAAAAAGAAGGCCTCCTTCCAATTTTGATCGTTAGGAATTCCAACTAACCCGGCCCAATTTTCAATAAGCTCATTTTTGAGAACTACGCTTGCAGCAATTATGCAAAAAAGACTGACAGCCAAATTTTGAAATCCGAGTTTCATACAAATATTCAAGATTTTACTCATGTAAATCTGGTTTTTCTTTATATGAAAAATCTCGTTCAGATTTGTAAGATCATCCAAAGTCAGACACCCTTTCAAAATAGATTCGTTTTTGCCGTCTTTAATAATGCCAAAAGATTCTAAAATTAAAGGCATCCAATTGATGAATTGGGTTCTGGCCGTTTCGTCCGATATTAAATAAGTTATACAAGCATCTTCTGACTGTACTATAGGTTCTATAACCATATCCAAAATAGCTTCATGCTCTAATTCTTCTTTTCCATCTAGCTCTCGGTAACAGATGGGTCCATTATCCGATTTCAGCATTTGCTTCCACACCTCGGTGGGAGATTTTTCTGGAGCTGCAACATCTGCGCAATGAAATCCAAAACCACCGAAAACAGTTGATGCACCAGCATCAAAAAAAGAACTCCTGAAAGGGGCAAAAGAACCATGCAAAGGCGGTGGACCACATCTGCTGCGGCGTTCAAAAACACGTGATGCTACTCTCGACGCTGGATCATCACTAAACTCAGGAGAAACCGCTCTTCCTACACGTCTTCGTAAAGGCGGTAAATTAATATTCAATTTTAAAGCTGATTCTGGCTGGCTCGTTCTTTCATTTTTTCCATATTTTCGTACAGCTTGTTTTTCAATTTCCTTTAGTAATGCTTCTTCTCGCTGGCCCGTTCTTTTCAAGATTTCAGCTTCAGTAGGAAGGGATATGCCATCCCCTTGAATAGAGATCAAAAATGGGCTCGTTATTCTGTCAGACGGTTGCAAAGCAGCAGAAGCAATCCCAGCAACTACAGCCTCTCGCGTGAGTCCCTGTTCAACTTTTCTTTGCTTCTCTGGAACTTTACATTCTATCGGACTTGGAGATCTAACAGCGCCTGCCATAAAAGCCTTTATTTACCAATTTAAGATTTACACAGTACAACAGCCAAAAAGTTTAACAGAATCTGAATTAAAAGCTAGAATTTTTGAGGGTTCTGTTCTATTTGATAATGAGGCACTTTGGATTGGCATAAACAATCCTCGAGGCGATCGATCAGTTCGTTTAAACGAGAACTTCCTTCGCTGCAGGTGATTCTCACCCATCCGAGATTCGGATTCACCCCACAGTAAGAAAGCGGACAGAGCATGATCCGATATTCTGTTAAAAGAGCGTAGCAGAGATCTTCGTCCGTTTCAATATTGCCTTCTTTCTCCAAAATTCTAGCAGCAGCAGGAGGAAGAGGGGTCCCAAGAAGAGACTCCAAATTGGCAATGACATAGAAAGCCCCCTCCACTTTGTACTGAGGATTGTTCAGATGAATCCCCAGTTTCTTCAACCGTTTTTGGACTAACTCCACCTGTGTACGGTAAAAATTTGCTAAGCTGAGCCGTTTTTCTTCCGTGAACTCTAGCATCCCCTGGGCATAGGCAATTTGCAAGCTCTTAGGAACATGGGCGTAAGTGAAAAGGCTCTCGTCCAAAAGACCATCTCTCAGCTCATCATTGAAACAAACGAGAGCTGCTAAACGTTCTCCACTTGCAGAAAATCCTTTAGTTCCAGAGCGAACCAGGATGATTCGTTCTCTCAATTCAGGAGCTGCTTTCAAAAGCGAAATGTGAGAGGTAAAACTCAGCTCTGCGTAAGCCTCGTCCAAAATAATGGGGATATCTTTAGGAGTTCTCTGCAAAATCCGAGCGATTTTTTTCCACTCCCCTTCCCCAACCATATAGCCCATAGGATTGTTAGGATCGCAAAAAAGAAAGGCGCTGATGGTCTGCGGATCTATGGTTATTAACTGCTGCTCCAAAAAAGAGGCTGTCAACCGGTAATTCGGCTCCTCGAGGAGATTGATCCAATGAAACCTGTTGCGATGCGCAGGATTCGAATAAAAAGCATAACAGGGAGAAGGGGTTACAATTTTCCTGCCAGGTTTTTTCTGATGGAGGACGTTAAAAATAATCCGAAGCGCCGCGCTTGCCCCTACTGTAAAGACAATCTCTTTCGGTTGAATAGGGACCTCGTACCACTGGGTAAAAACTTGGGAAAGAATGGCCGTCGCCTCTTCAGTTCCTCCCGGGAGTCCATAATCAATACTCGCCTTCCCTTCGGCAAATAGATCCGAAAGACAATCTAAGCCTCGATCGAGGACTTTTCTTTTTAACTGGGAAATCCGGATGTATTTTTCTTGCCAGTAGGTCATCGCCGCCAAAGCCACATCTTCATTGAGCGGATACGTGGGCTTGCCAATGCCGGCAAAAAGCATTTCTGGCCCCTTTTCTTTACGAAGCTGAAGAGCCCACTGATAGAGAAGCATCGTCGAGTCGATGTTCTGGGCTTTGAATCCATTTGGTTTTAACATGTACAAGCTCAATAAAAATAGGAGGATATTTTAATAAAAAAGAGGAAAGTCAGAACCCGTATTTTTCACGGGTATTGAAGAATCAATCTTAAAGGAATCACCATTGGAGCAGATCCCATTTCGAGGAACATCCAAGCTTACTTTTAATATTCTCGAAATAGTACTCCACTGTTCGCATGGAAAGCTTTAAAATAGAGGCTGTTGCTTGAGAAGAATACCCCTGTTTGAAGAGTTCTAAGCACCTCCATTCTTGCTGTGAAAGTGGAGCGATATCTTTCATGAATTTAGAAACAACGGAGTTTTGACAAGAAACCCAAAGAGAAGGATCAGAAGCCTGAAATTTTTCTTTTTTTTCTTTTTTTAGATTGAAACGATCCTTGATCACTTCTGCGATGAGGGATTTTGCCTCTCGTCGGAAATAGGAGGCAAATGTGTGTAATAAATCGATTTTTGAAAGGAGTTGAATCGTTTTTGAAGGATCAGAATCGTGATTTGCAAATAGAAACGCCTCTATGCTCTCCCCTCTTCGCTGCAAAAGAATAAAATAGCAATGCATATCGAACTCATTTTGGAATACGCGGCACGCATCAGGGTCGAAGTCAAATGGAGAAATCGTATAACCGCTGCGGAAAAGACGAGGATCCGAAAGGTATGGATTCAGGAGATATCTCTCTTTTGAGTAATAATAATCGAGAGGTTCTGGATCATTTGTGAGAGCTGCGAACTCTCCCTCGCGATCGATGCGGTAATAACTAAAGACAGGAATATCCAGACAGTCAAGGGGAGCGCAGATCTTACGAAGCGTCCTATAATGCTTCATGCTGTGTCGCTTGACGATGTCTTTAAGATCCGACATTAGTAATCCAGACTATTTCATAGAACAAACAAGTTTATTACAAATCTTGTTTTAATGAAAGACAATTATATTTAATAATCTAAGATTTCTTAAATATTTCGTCTCTTTTCTTCTCCAATGGTCTGGCGTCGTAAAATAATTCATAACGAGCGATTAAGCCTTCTTGGAAAGTCAAGAGTACGGCCCCTCGGTAAAGGCCAATGGGAGCTGGGCAATCTAGATCATAGGCTAGCATTACCTGATCACCGCTGCTGAACTGAGCGCGAATTGTGAGTTTGTTGAAGACAGGAAGAAAATGTTTTACAGAATTGAGCACAGCCTCTTTTCCGGTTACTTCTGCCAGCGGGCTTATCAGCCTTACGTTTGCGTGAAGATATTTCTCTATGGTAGTAAGGTCTTTATTGTTCATCGCCTGATAATAGGCGACCGCGGAAACTAAGTTTTTATTTGGCATATGCGTCCTTCCTCCAAGTGTTAAATCCAATATAGTAAACTATACCGAATATGTCAAACTCTTACAATTCCGAGCCAAGGAAGGCCCAGACCTAAATCGGATCTTTAGCATGAAATCAAAATGTTATATCTTTAGGCCATGAATAAAGCGATTCAAACGGAACGGCTTGTCCTCCGCCAGTGGCGGCAGGAAGATCTTGAGCCTTTTGCAAAATTAAATGCCGATCCACGAGTAATGGAATTCTTCCCAGGACTTAAAACAAGAGAAGAAAGCGATGCTTCGGTAAAATTGGTGTCCGATCATATTCAAAAGTACGGCTGGGGCTTTTGGGCTGTCTCTTTAGTCCAAACGGGTCAATTCATTGGCTTCATCGGCATTGAACATGTACATTTCCAAAGTACTTTTACGCCTGCAATCGAGATTGGATGGAGACTTGCATTTGATCATTGGGGCAAAGGCTACGCAACCGAAGGAGCTAAAGCCGCTCTGGTCTATGGCTTTGAAACTTTGAATTTGGATCAGATCGTCTCCTTTACAGCCGTGCAAAATATGCGCTCAAGACGGATCATGGAGAAAATTGGCATGCATTATGATAGAGAATTCGACCACCCTAAATTACCTGAAGGCCACCCCTTAAGAAGACATGTTCTTTATTGCATTACTCAGAGAAATTTTGCTTGTTCTTATAAGAAAAATACTTCATCTTAACTCCTCTCGCTTTTTTAATGAGTTCGTTTAAAGACTGAAGAGAAAATGGTTTCATACACAGAATTGATTGGCTTCTTATGGAAATCCATCCGCCTGCAGAAGTGGAGATTTTTTGGAATCTTCCTGCTGGATGGCTTGGCTTGGCCTCTGGAAGCTTTAATTTGGCCCTATCTCTTAAGTTTGGTGATTGATGTTTTCACCCATTTTGAAGGAGATCGAATGGCCTCATGGGGGGCGCTGCAAGGCCCCATCATCGGAGGGATCTGTTTGGTCCTCTTTGTCGAGATAGCCTCCAGGTCTATGGGCTTTTTAATGGCAAGGGCAATTCCAAAACTGCAAGCAGATATTCGCATGGAGATGTTCGATCATGTCCAACATCATTCTCCCCGCTATTTCAATGAGCGGTTTGCTGGAAGCTTAGCGAATAAAATAACAGATATGACAACGCATGCAACACAGATTGTCCAGCAGTTGTTTTGGCCTATATTGCCAGCATTTATCACTTGCGTTGCAGGCAGCGTCGTGCTCTGGTTTATTCACCCAACCTTTGCATGGATCTTGCTTGCCTGGATTATTATCCACCTGAGCACCATCTTCATATTCACCCGCCCCATCGATGCTTATGAACATAGGCATGGAGAATCTCGCAGCATTTTACTTGGAAAAATCGTCGACAGTTTTACCAATAACTTTGCTGTTAATCTCTTTTATCGCTTCAGATATGAAAAAAATGCTCTCATTCCCTATCAGAACCTCGAAGAAAAGACAAACGTTCAGACTAATCAATATGCCGAAAAAATGAACTGCTGCACCTCGTTTTTCTTCTATATCGGGAATTTTCTATTGTTGAATGGCTCTATACTCTACTTTTGGCTGCACAATCAAATAACCACCGGCCAGGTAATCCAAGTATTTAATACTGTGTGGAATATCGCTGGGATCATGTGGATGATTGGAAGGTCGCTCCCGCTTGTTTTCCAATCTTTTGGCAATGCGAAACAAGCCTATTCAGTCATGCTCGACCCTCAAGATATGGGAGATAAGCCTCATGCTAAGAAATTGGCGATCCAAACTGGCGAAATCGTTTTTGAAAACGTCTCATTCCATTACGGAGAGAAAAAACTATTCGAGAACAAACACGCCCATATTCGCGGGGGAGAAAAAGTGGGACTCGTCGGCTTTACTGGAGCGGGCAAGTCCACCTTCATCAATCTCATTCTCCGGTTTTTTCCATTGCACAAAGGGAAGATCTTCATTGATGGACAGGAAATAGCCGATGTCACCTTGGAATCCTTAAGACGTCAAATCGCACTGATCCCGCAAGATCCTGTCCTTTTTCACAGAAGCCTGCGAGAAAACATATCTTATGGGAATCCTGAGGCAAAAGAATCAGAAATCATCCATGCAGCAAAACTTGCGCACTGCGATGAATTCATCCGCAGTATTCCTGGAGGCTATGAGGCAAAAGTCGGGGAAAGAGGAACAAAACTCTCCGGAGGGGAAAAACAAAGAATCGCCATCGCTCGAGCTATCCTTGTCGATGCTCCTATCCTCATTTTGGATGAGGCTACATCCTCTTTGGACTCTGTCACAGAGAAATATATTCAAGACAGCCTTAAAGATCTCATGCAAAACCGGACAACTATTGTGATCGCACACCGCCTTTCGACACTCTCCCGCATGGATCGCATTTTGGTATTTGACAAGGGAAAGATCGTAGAAGAAGGAAAGCATGCTGCGCTGATGAGCGGAAACGGCTTGTATGCCAGAATGTGGAATATGCAAGTGGGCGGCTTTTTACCAGAAACACCAAATTAGTAAATTATGAAACGAATTTTAATCTATATATTAACTCTCTTTAACATAAGCTATTTGCATTCTAATGTAGATTATTACTATGAGATAGCAAAGCAGAACTGCCATGATATCCCCTCTATTCGGAAAGAAATGGACAGGATCAACTATGAAATCTTAAAACTGCTCTCGGAGCGCACAGCCTATGTCAAACGGTCAGGCGATATAAAATCGAAAACAACTAAAATCGCTGATGACCGGCAAAGAGTGGCAGACCAAGAAAGAAAAATCATTGATACATCCATTGAATTAGGACTTCCCATTGAGATTAGCCTTCCTGCCTTTAGATCAATTATGGAAACATCGATACAATTCCAGCAGCAATATATCGATCGGGGGATCTCAGCCATGAATCATGAGTTTGTAGATATTCAATCCTTCGTTCCTCAAATACAAGTCGAGTTGAAATACGCGACAGCTGATAATTTCACAGGACAGGTAGTGTATACCTTTCATCAGTGCTTATTATTAAAAGAAGTTGCCTTACGGCTCCGCGATATACAAGCTGAACTTGAATCTATGGGACTAGGATTGAAAATCTGGGATGGATTTCGTCCTATTGCAGCGCAATGGAAATTTTGGGAGCTAGTGCCTGATGAGCGCTATGTTGGCGATCCTAGAAAAGGAGGGCGCCACACTAGAGGGACTACGGTAGATCTAACCTTGATCACAAAAGAAGGCAAAGAACTGCCAATGCCTTCCGCCTTTGATGATTTTAGCGAAAAAGCTCATCAAGACTATATGGGCGCCAATACAGAAGAGATCAAAAATCGGGAACTTCTACGAATGGTCATGGAAAAACATGGATTTGCGGGAGCCCCTACCGAATGGTGGCACTTCGATCTGATCGGCTGGGAAAATTATCCTCCTGTCGACATCTCGCCTCAATAAAAACTAATCGGCTAGCAATTGTTCGGCGATCGATTTTGCTAGCTTTCCATCCACTTTATTGTTGATCTTCATGATTGCTTTCATCACTAGACCTAACTCTTTTTTGGTCTTAGCGCCGGAAGTTGCAATCGCCTCTTCAACGATCTTTCTTGTCTCTTCAGGAGAAGGGGCTTTGGGCAAAAATTCTTGGATGATCGCAAGCTCAGCTTTGAGCCGGTCGGCTATATCAGGACGGTTCGCGCCTGCAGCTTGTTCTAGAGCTTCTTGCAAATTGCCATAATACGTTTTAAAAAGTTTTATAATCTCATCATCTGTGAGATTGCCCCGCGCATCGACCGCCATTATTTTTGATTTGAGCATCCGGAGCGTATCAAGCCGGATCTGCTCGCGGCTTCTAATCGCATCCTTAATTCCTTGATTGATCTGTTCAAACAGCATTCTCCCCTCCATTGATTAGAAACCCATTTTATACCCTCTTTCGAATGGTTTCTACAACTTTCTAAGCTAGAGTTTTGAATCCAACCTCGATTGCAATCTCATGTCACCTCACCCCTATGAATTTCTTCTTCTGTTACAACAAAAAAACAAGAGAGCTTCCCTTGCACCTGCTGCTTTCTTACGATCTCATCCAAATTGCGAAGAGTGCCTTCTATTTCCCCCTCTTTTTCTTTGCGGAACACCAAGTCCAAAAATCGGCCTTTATGCTGGATAAAAAAATCTAGAGACGCCTGAAATCCTAGCGAAGGTGAAAAATCCACTAATATTTTTCCAGAGAACTCACAGTCTTCCTTAAATTCTAGAGTGACAGTCCGACCCTCGATCCTTTTATTTTTAAGCCACATTTCCCATCGAATATTTAATTTCCTCAAGTCCTGAACGATCTTTTTTGCTTTTTCTGTCGTATCGACTAAGAGACAATATTGTCCGTAACCTATCTTGTTCCCAACAAAAGTATCAAAACGGATCTGAATTATATATCGATTCTCATAGGGCGCCACCCAAAAACTTCTAGCAGAATTGATAGGTAACTGATGCTTTCCAAATGGATACCTTAAACCACTAACTGCCATAACTTTCCTCTTGTAAAGAATGGCAACAGTCTAATGCAAAGATTATTTAAAGAAAAGATTCTAGAGAGATCATGAAGGAAAAAGCGGTAATGATCAGCAGGGAAAGCTGAAACATTTGTCTTGCCCAAAGTTTGTCATCCTCCGCCTGAAATCCTTTAAGGCATAGCCACCCCCAAGCTACTCCGAGAGGGACCGAGACAATCAAATAAGCCATTCCCGCGTAGCCCATAAAAGAGAGACAGACCACAGCGATAAGATAGGCGGTGATATAAAGAAACATCTGAACCTTTGTCGGAGAGACCCCTTTCAATACAGGCAATACCGGGATCGAGGCGGCCTTGTAATCTTCAATCCTCCACATTGCAATCGAAAAAAAATGGGGCATTTGCCAAAGAACGAGGATTAAAAATAAGAGACCCGCTCCCACGTCGAGGCGATTTGCTGCAGCTGTGTAGCCGATGACAGGAGGCAGAGCCCCTGCGACGCTTCCTACAAGAGTCGCATAGCTCGTTTTGTGTTTCCAAAAACTATAGAGCATCACATAGATAAAAAACCCGAAGAATGCTACAAGCGCCGATAGGAGATTCGTAAAGAGGCTCAAAATGAGAAATCCCAATACTCCGATAAGAGCAGCAAAAACAATTGCATTTTTTCCTGTAATCAAGCCTTTCGCAAGAGAGCGGTTTTTTGTCCTCGACATCTTCCGGTCGCTCTCTCGATCGATGTAATTATTGAAGACGCAGGCAGAGCCAATCACACCGGCAAGTCCGAGTCCTAAAGCGAGAAATAAGGGAAGGTCGAAATGTCCCCTTGATGCGAGCGCAAATCCCCCCACTGTCGTGATCAGATTGCCCAAGATAATCCCTGGCTTCATCAAGAGATAATAAGTTTTGATCATCCCAAAAATTTATTATAGACAAGAGAAAAAAAAAAGGGTAATTTTTAAAAATATGAAAACTGTCCGGAACGTATCTCTCATGCTCCTGTTTGCGGGAGTATTTTTGCTGATCATTTTGATCATGCAACCTCTGGAAGTGATCACTTTCATCGACTACATCGCCATCTTAGCGCCCAAAGGATATATCGCACTTGAAGAGAGAAATCTCCTCCTCGTCATCCAGGCGATCATGCTTCTGATCGTTATCCCCGTCTATCTTTTTACCTTCATCTTTTCCTGGAGATACAGCGCCGAGCATCCAGATCCAGGATCAAAATACGATCCCGACCTGGTCGACAACCGGATCGCCGAATACTTTTGGTGGGGCATTCCAACTGTTTTAACTATCATCGTCGCCGTCATGACTTATGTTAAGACCGATCAGCTGGATCCTTATAAGCCAATCCCAGGAAATAAACCCTCCAAAACAATACAAGTTGTAGCCCTCCAATGGAAATGGCTCTTCATCTATCCGGAAGAGAAGATCGCAACGGTCAATTTTTTCCAAATCCCGGTAGGAACCCCAATCCGGTTCGAAATCACCGCCGATGCGCCGATGAATTCTTTTTGGATCCCCCATTTAGGCGGACAGATCTACGCGATGCCGGGAATGAAGACTCTCCTCCATTTGATCGCAGATGAAGCAGGCAGCTATCGCGGCTCTTCTGCAAATTTAAGCGGAGAGGGATTTTCAGGGATGTCCTTCATGGTCAAGGCCTCTACAGAAGAGGAATTCCAAGAATGGGTTTCCCAAACGACAGGGTCGGCGCAGCCTATCGATTATGCCGCTTTGGCACGCCCGAGCAAAAATAACCGGGTTGAACAGTTTCAATCTGAAGATGGTTTATTCGATAAAATACTTATGAAATATATGTACATGCAATGAGCCTATTTGGAAGATTAAGACTAGAATCGTTTCAGCACGATCTTGTGCAAAATATGGCTGTCTACGGGATGGTTCTCGGAGGAATCTTCATCTTCGCCCTGATCACCTACTACAAAAAATGGAGATGGATTTGGGAAGAATACATCAAGACGGTTGACCACAAAAGAATCGGCATCATGTATTTCGTAATTGCCCTTGTCTTATTTTTAAGGGGGTTCGCCGATGCATTCATGATGCGCGTACAGCAGGCGATGTCGGTCGGAGAATCGTACGGCTATCTTGAAGCAGGCCATTTCCAAGAGATTTTTTCCGCGCATGGCACCACGATGATCTTCTTCGTCGGGATGGGAGTGGTCTTCGGCCTGATGAACTGTCTCATCCCACTTCAAATTGGCGCCAGGGATGTCGCTTTCCCTTTCCTCAATGCAGTCGGCTTTTGGCTCTTTGCCGCGGCGGCGATGCTTCTCATGATCTCGCTTGCGGTCGGCCATTTTTCTGCAACGGGATGGCTCGCCTATCCTCCCCTTTCAAGTCCAGAATATAGTCCGAATGAAGGGGTCGATTACTGGATCTGGATCGTGCAGCTTGCAGGGATTGGGAGCACGATGGCAGGGATCAACTTCCTCGTCACGATCTTGAAGATGCGCTGTAAGGGGATGACTCTTTGGAAAATGCCCATCTTCACTTGGAGCGGTCTCTGCAGCATGATCCTCATTGTTTTCGCCTTCCCCATCTTGACTGCAACTCTCTACCTCTTGACTTTAGACCGGTATCTCGGAATGCACTTTTTCTCAGCGAGCTACGGGGGCAATTTCATGATGTATGTGAACTTGATTTGGGCGTGGGGACACCCTGAAGTCTATATTTTGATCCTTCCCGCATTTGGAACCTTTTCTGAAGTTGTGCCCACTTTCTCAGAAAAAAGGCTCTTTGGGTATACCTCGATGGTGTGGGCGCTCATCTCCATCACAATCCTCTCCTTCATCGTCTGGCTCCACCACTTCTTCACGATGGGGGCCTCAGTCAATGTGAACGCCTTTTTCGGAATCATGACGATGCTGATCGCCATCCCCACCGGCGTGAAACTTTTCAACTGGCTCTTCACCAAATTCCGCGGACGGGTCCATTTCACTACACCAATGCTTTGGTTCTTTGCCTTTGTTCTCAATTTCAGCGTCGGAGGGATGACCGGGATCCTACTTTCCGCCCCTCCCGTCGATTACCAAGTGCACAATAGCCTCTTCCTGATCGCCCACTTCCACGGGATGGTGATCGGAGGAGTTCTCTTCGGCTTCTATTCCGCCTTTGGCTATTGGTTTCCCAAAGTGACCGGGTTTTTCCTGAATGAGAGATTGAACCTAATTGGATTTTGGCTCTGGTTCGTCGGATTTCTTCTCGCCTTCATGCCTCTCTACATGCTCGGGTTTATGGGGGCCACGCGAAGACTCGACCACTATGATACGTCTACAGGCTGGAATCCCCTGTTCCAACTCGTTTGCATAGGAGCTACCATTATCCTTTGCGCTGTACTCGTCCAATTCTACGCTGTTTTCCACAGCATCAAAAACAGGAAGAAAAGCCTAGACCCAACAGGCGATCCTTGGAACGGCAGGTCGTTGGAATGGTCGATCCCCTCTCCTGCTCCCCTCTACAATTTTGCGATCCCTCCGGTCGTCGACCAGATAGATCCCCTTTGGGCCATCAAGCGGGGACAAGCCCCACACAATCCGCGCGACTATCACGACATCCATCTCCCTATAAATACGGCGATTCCCCCCTACATTGGCCTCTATGGCCTCCTCTTCGGCTTTGCGATGACTTGGTACATTTGGTGGCTTGCCATTGTTAGCTTTGCCGCAATCGTCGCTTCTCTCATCTACCGCCTCTCCCAAAAAGAGGAGATGCAGATCATCACTGCTGACCAAGTACGAGAAATTGAAAATCAATTTGGTAAACAACAGATATGACCGTCCACCATCATCCACCCGCACATCCTACTCTTGTCATCCCAGACCCGCACCAAGACGCCTTTTCCCGCGTTACGTTCGGCTTTTGGTGCTACATCATGACCGACTGCGTCATCTTCGCTACCCTCTTTGCCACCTATGGAGTCCTCCACAACAACACCTTTGGCGGCCCCACCACCCATGATGTCTATCGGCTTCCCCTAGTCTTTGCCGAAACGATGGCTCTCCTTTTGAGCAGCATCACAAACGGATTCGGCCTCCTCTCCTCCCTCCAAAACAAGAAAAACCAAGCCGCCTTTTGGCTTCTCTTCGCCTTCCTTTTCGGCGCCTCGTTCGTCGCGATGGAATTGACAGAATTTCACAACTTGATCCGAGAAGGGCACAATTGGACCAAATCGGCCTTCCTCTCCTCGTTCTTCACCCTCGTCGGCACGCATGGGCTCCACGTCTCGATTGGACTTTTTTGGATGGCGAATATGATCGCCCAGATCTTTTTCTTAGGGATTACGATCGATACATTCAGACGGCTGGTCGTCTTCAGCCTCTTTTGGCATTTTCTCGACCTCGTCTGGATATTTATTTTTACATTTGTCTATTTGATAGGAGTGATTTAAATGAGCGAAGAAAGAAGTTTAACCCAGATTCAGAAAGATTGGCCCCAGACCCTCAAACTCTATCTGACCGGGTTCATCTTTTCGGTGGCGCTTACTGCCCTCTCTTTTTCTCTTACAACGGTCAAATTCTTTTCACTCCCCATTCTGATCGCCGTTCTTATCTTCCTCGCTGTGACCCAAGCCTTCATCCAGCTCATCTTCTTCATGCACATGGGGAAAGAGCACAAGCCCCGCTGGATGACCCTCGTCTTCTATTTCATGGTGATGGTTGTGGTGATCGTAGTCCTCGGATCGCTTTGGATCATCAGCGACCTCGACCACCGCGTGATGCCCGGAATGTAACAATAGACTTCTCTGGAAACCTTGAAATCTATTTCCAGCACTTCAATTTGGCGAGGCATGCTGCTGCACCTTTCCAAGCAAGGGCTGGTCCATAGGTGAATCCCAAATCAAGCGCTTCGAGGGCCGCTCCTGGAATCAATGCCTTTCCAACCTGTTTGCCTACATCCGTAACTGTTTTCCAAGCGATGCCCTTAACAAAGGCAAGAGCCTGTGGCTGGTAATAAACTCCAGCAACAATTGCGCCTACTGTTAATACCGCAAGAGTTTTATTGTTCCAAATAGTAGTTCCTACTTCGACAAGGGGGGCTCTCGCCCTATCCAAAACAGCTTTCTCTACTAGTGCTGCAGCTAACTTATATCCTGCATCAACAGGAATCGGTAAAACAGCGCCCGCCATTGTCACCCCTACAAAGACCACTGCTGTCTCACGGAAGTTCTTTTGCACAAAATTTGAAACAGGGGCCCAAATCCGCGGATTAACAGGTTCAACAGGCTTTTCCATCTGCTTTCTCAATAAGATATTTTGTTCTCGTGCTTCGTGAAGCAGCGCAAGATTTGACGTAGCAGCGCGAGCGAATGCCGCAACAACCCCTCGTTTTGTTAGAGTCTCAGCGTCTTGTGTTCCAGTTTCTAGTGTTCGAGCTCTATTTGCTGCGTCTCGCCATCTTTTTTTAACGTCGCCATTTGTTTGCGCCTCACCAGAGGCGTCTCGCGTTTTAGAAGCATCAGTTTTTTTGCTGTGGCCATTTGTTAGCGCCTCACCAGAGGCGTGTCGCGTTTTAGAAGCATCAGTTGGTCCGGATACTAGATCGTCAATTGGATCGTGCCTTCTAGGACATCTAAAAAAACTTGCTATAGCAGACATCTTTAAACCTTTTTTAAATTTTTTCGAACAAAAGTATAAAAAGAGGCTGAAAAAACGTCAATTAAAGCAATTTTTTAAATTAAAGTAATTTCTTTCTATAAAAACTAAATAGAAAAACCACTATTCCTAAGACGATGCTGGCGTATCCAGCAATTTGGACTTTTCCTGCAATCACCTCATACTCATTGGCCTGCTGAGTCCCCGCATTGATCCTCTCCTGCCCTGAGCCGGTAAATGCGTTCCCAAAAGGTTTCGTATATTGGCTGTGCGAGAAGAGGCTATTCGCAGTATCGACCTGTTCTTGCCCCCTTGCGATTCGCTCTCGCCCCGCTGCCACTTGAGCTGATATATTATCGGAAAAGAGGATAAGCAAAATCCCGATCACAACTAGAACGACCCCTGAAATGCGCAACGTCATAATAGACTCCTTGTTTTCCTCCCCTTTTTCACATTTTTCAAAAATTGTAAAGCCTCTTTGATGATTTGATTTTTTATTCCGATGCCGATATAGGTAATTTTATGCAGGAAGAAGCCTTCGATAAGTCGTATGAACTTTTCTCAAAATCCCCATTATTTCTGGGCTTAAAACAAGAGGATATAAAAGCTTTATTCTCTTTAAGCCAAGAGGTTAAAATCGAAAAAGGGGACACCTTGATCCAAGAAGGGGAAAAAGCAGATGAGCTCTACATCGTCCTAGCTGGATCCTTGCAAATCCTTAAATTTGATCCTCAGATCAAAGAGAGCCATCTAATCGATGTCCTATCTCCGGGAGATACGGTCGGTGAAATTGCATTTTTGGATCACGGATTGAGGACTGCTACTGTCCAAGCTTTGGAGCCCTCCTCTCTGCGAAGTTTAAAAATCGAAAAACTCAAAGAATATATCGACAGATCTCCCAACATGTGCCAGATCCTTTATCGACTCTCCGCATCGATCTGCCGCAAATTGCGCCACACCAACGATATTGCTGTCCAAGCCCTCCGGAACAAAGTAGAGGAATATAAAACCCGTTCCATCATGGGGCTTTTCCTGATTAGCATCATCACAGCTCTCAGCATTTTTACCTTCACTCTCCCTTCCTTGTATCATCTCCAGCAAATCTTACCCAACAGCACATATATTACAGCCCCCTTGACTCTTTTCACGGGGTTTTTCGTATACATCCTGAGCTACACATTCGATATTCCTGCCTCTGAGATGGGCATCACAACCAAAAATTGGGAAAAATCTCTTTTTGAGGGAGCTCTGTTCACTTTGATCATTTGGATCCCCATTGGATTGCTATTTAAGTGGATCTTATTGAATTACTTCCCTCAGTACAATGGGCGCCCGCTTTTTGATCCATTCGCTCTGATCCATGATCCGAAAGATAAAACTTGGCATTATTGGATAGGTCTCAATTGCCTGTATGTTTTTTTTATCGTCCCGATCCAAGAACTGATTTCGCGGGGATGCCTTCAAGGACTTTTAGAAAAATTCCTCATAGGAAAGCATCGCGTCCTGTTTTCGATCCTGATGTCCAATCTCCTCTTTAGCTCCGTCCACGTCTTCTTTTCCGACGCGCTTGCCATCTTAGTTTTCATCGCCGGGTGTTATATGGGAATCCTCTTTTCACGCACTCACAACCTTTTGGGCTGCTGGCTTGCCCATTCCATCATTGGGGTCTTTTTCCTTTCGATTATCGGCATCTCCGGCGCACTCTTTGAGTAATCAAATGTTAAAAACCATTGAAATTCACGGCCACCGAGGCGACAGCGGCCATGTTTTAGAAAATACACTCCTCTCTTTTGCATCTGCTATAGAAGCAGGGGCCGATGCGATCGAGATGGACCTTAGGCTTTCTAAAGATGGAAAAGTCGTCATCCATCACGATTCCCATATTCATTTTCATTCTCTATCCAATTTGACTCTTGAGGAACTGAAACCGATCCCAACCCTTGAGGAAGTGTTCGAACTCGTCCTCAACCATCCGAAAGGGAAACGGGTACGTCTCAACTTGGAGATCAAGAGGGAACCGGAAGACCTGCCAAATATTCTCGCTGAACAAATCGTCAACTTAGTGAACAAATGGCAATTTTCGAGCCGCGTCTACTATTCTTCTTTCGATTTAGAAGTTCTTGCCGAAGTGAGAAAACGGGAGAAGAAGGCTAGATTGCTCTATCTTTATTCTAGCGAGTCCCCTCTTTCGGCTGCATCCCAATTACAAGTTGAAATCTTAGGCCCCGACGAGGCCCTTTTAAAAAAAAGAGAAGACATTCAGTTTTTGAAACAGCAAGGATTTCGGGTCATTGCCTGGACAGTCAATAAGCCCGACCGATGGAAAGAGCTCATCGAATGGGGAATCGATGGGATCATCACCGATTACCCCCAAGAACTCATTGCCTTTCAAAGATCTCTATGAATACAATTATACCTCCTTTTCGAGGTGGTATGTATAAATACTTTGCTTGGCTCTTATTTTCTGCAAAAGCGGTCTATTCAGAGATCGCACCCATCCACTATTTCCATGAAGCGAAGCATGAGATCGAAAAAGCAGATTCTGATTCGCTTGTTCTATTCGATGTAGACGAAGTGTTGATTTTACCCAAAGATCTCAGCTTCCGACAGAATCTGAACTCTCACAAGGAATTGTGGAAAAAACTTTGGCAAGAAGTCGGATTTCAAGAGGCGGACCATTTAGTCAGCATCATTTTGTCCCAAATTGAATATATTCTCGTCGATGCCCACTTCCCTTCTTTTCTTCAAGCGATCCAAAAGAAAGGGATCAAAACCTTGGGGCTTACGGCTGCACGGACGGGAAAATTTGGGATGATTGAAAATGCAGAAGATTGGAGGATCGGACAACTCAAGGAGTTCTCCATCAATTTTCATTCTCCCCTTCCCACTCATGAATTCCCCCATTTAGTTAAGGAGGGAAAAAACGCTCCCATTTTTAAAAGCGGGATCCTCTTTTTAGGCGATCTCTTCGATCCTGAAAAGAGCATGAAAGGGGTTCTACTCTCCACATTCTTCGACAAGATCAAATGGACTCCAAAAAAGGTCTTCTTTTTCGATGACAATCTCGACAATGTCAAAGCTGTTGAAGAGGAGATGAAAAAGCGGGGAATTCCATTCCAAGGCTATCACTTTAAGGGGGCCGATCTCGTTGAGGGGAAACTCAATGAAACGGTTGCCCGTCTCCAATTTCGGCATCTTTTCGACAAAAAGGAATGGCTCTCCGACGAACAATGCGCCCTCCTCCTAAACAAATTGCAATAACGGGAGAAATCAACGCAAAGGCGCAGAGAGCTTTTGCGTCCTGGCGTCTTATGCGTCTTTGCGTTTAAATCTTCGCAACCACTGAACGCAGATAATCGTCTTTCTTCTAAATAAAATCGATTCGTGCCAATGTTTGGATCATGGATAAAAGAGAGATTGCAGCGATTTTTGAGGAGATCGCCGACCTGTTGGAAATGAAAAATGCCAACCCATTCCGGGTCCGCGCTTACCGGAACGCCGCTAGGTCTTTGCTCAATGCGAGTAATGACCTCGAAGAGATGATCCGCGATGAGACCTTGACTGAACTAGAAGGGATCGGCGATGACCTCGCAGGAAAAATCGAGACCCTAGCGACAAAAGGAAAACTCCCTTTCTACGAAAAATTGAAAAAATCGATCCCTGCTCCCCTTCTGAAACTGCGGCAAATAGAGGGATTAGGCCCTAAAAAAGTACTGGCGCTCTATAAAAAATTGAAAATCAGTTCACTCGAGGAACTTAGAGACGCGGCCCAAAAAGGGAAGATCGCAAAACTCAAAGGATTTGGGGCAAAGACAGAACAAAATATCCTCCATGCGCTCGAACATCATGAACGTTATCAAAAACGGACTCTTTGGTGGGAGGCAAACCTCGCTGCCCAGACGATCCTAGGGAGATTGAGGAAGTTTAAAGGAGTCAACCGCGCTGAGATTGCAGGGAGCTTGCGGCGGAAGCTAGAGACGATCGGAGACCTCGACTTCGTTGCATCTAGCACAAAGCCAAAAGCTGTCATGGATTGGTTCACTCAGCTTCCTGAAGTGGAAAAAATTGTCGCTAAAGGAGAGACGAAATCGACCGTTAGACTCAAAAATGGGATGCAGGCTGATCTCAGGATTGTTTCTCCTCAGGAATTCGGCTTTGCCCTGGTTTATTTTACCGGATCTAAAGAACACAACATCAAGATCCGGAACCGCTCCTTGAAGCGCGGCTGGAGTTTAAGCGAATATGGCTTTGAGCCGCTAAATTCTAAGGCTAAGAATCTCTTTTCTAAAAAGAGGGAAGTAAGCGAGGAGGAAATCTACCAAGCTCTCTCTCTTCCCTTCATCGAACCGGAGATGAGAGAAGATCGAGGAGAGATCGAAGCGGCAGAAAAAGGAAAACTTCCTAAATTAATCGAACTTAAAGACCTGAGAGGCTCATTCCACAACCATACGACCGCCTCGGATGGGAAAAGCAACTTGAAAGAAATGGTCGCCTACGCGGAAAAACTCGGCTGGGAGTATCTCGGCATCTCCGACCATTCCAAATCGAGTTTTCAAGCCAATGGCCTCGATGAAGAAAGGCTTTTGAAACAGATAGAGGAAATCCGCCGCTTCAAAAGCCGGCTCCACCTCTTTGCCGGCTCCGAATGCGACATCCTTCCCAACGGGAAAATGGATTTTTCCGATTCTATTTTAAAGAAGCTCGATTTTGTGATCGCCTCTGTCCACTCCTCTCTTACACAAGATGAAAAAACGATGACAGCCAGGATCATCCGGGCGATCGAGCATCCTTGCACGACGATGTTAGGACACATCACAGGCCGGCTTCTCCTCAAAAGAGAAAGCTCCAAAGTGAATGTTGAAAAAGTGATCGATGCCTGCATCGCGAATAAAAAAATCATCGAAATCAACGGGAACCCAATGCGCCTTGAGCTCGATTGGCGCTATTTGCGAAAAGCCGCCGAAAAAGGATTGACCCTCTGCATCAATTGCGATGCCCATGCAGAGGATCAACTCGAATACTTGCTCGCTGGAGTCAATGTAGCCCGAAAAGGATGGTTAAAAAAATCAGATGTGATCAATACCCTTCCCTTAAAAGAAATGATCCAATATCTGAAGAATAGGAGGAGATGATCCATGTTTCCCATGCATCCAAAACATCCCTGGGGCGCAAGATTCTGGGTTTGCGTCATCCTGCTGGCCCTCTCCTTCATCGGCCTAGTCTTTACTAATCTCTATGAAGAAGGGGGATGGTACTATTGGAAATACGCAGTCCCTGTCTATGCCCTGATTGCACTTTGGCTGAGTTGGTATTTGAGGCAGAACAAACAATCTTTGAGTCTTCTAACTTTAGGACATGAGATCTTTCACTGGCTCGGTTTGATGGGCGCCGCCTTTCTAGTCACCCAGTTTTACCACATGGGGGTCTTCAGCCGCCTTATAGGCAGTCTGGTCGATCTGCTCCTGATTGCGCAAGCTTTCTTTCTAGCTGGGATCTACATCGAAAGGACGTTTATCTTCATTGGAATAGTCTTAGCGATATTTTCCTGGAGCGTAGCTTTCACAATCACCTATATCTATATTTACATAGCTCTGCCGGTTGTCTTGATCGCACTCGCCGGGATCTATTTCTATCTTAAGTATACTCACCGAAAAAGTTCTTCGACCCAATGATTTTTGCTCCCCGTTTCTTCATAGTGTGGAGCGCCTTTTTCTCATCGTCGGGATGGAGATTGATCGCTCGGCATGCGTCTTGGATTACTGTCGCTTTAAACCCAAGGTCCAAAGCATCCAAAACTGAATAATAGATGCAATAATCAGTCGAAAATCCTACGAAATAGAGATCATTGAAGCGCCGTTTGATCAAATATTCGGAAAGCCCAGTCGAGCGGCTCCTTGCGTTATCGAAAAACGTGCTGTAGCTGTCGACCTCTGGCTTTACCCCTTTTTGAAATACCGCTTCGATTTTTTCTTGCTTGAGCTCCTCGGAAAAAGCGGCGCCCCAGCTATTTTGGAGGCAATGATCGGGCCAAAGGATCTGTTCCAATTTCCCTATCTGGATCACTTCTCCCACTTTTTTTTTATGGGTAGAGGCAAAACTGACGTGATGGGG
>CAYZHU010000001.1:0-7075 GCA_964477585.1 uncultured bacterium | reverse complement strand
GTGATGGGGAGGATGCCAGTCTTGCGTTCCGATCACATGGTCGAATTTAAGAAGAAGTTGATTGATGATCGGAATGATCGCATCGGCTCCTGCAATCCCAAGCGCTCCGCCCGGGAGAAAATCGTGCTGCACATCGGTGATGATCAAGGTCTTCATCTCTTCCTGTATTGCTGGATCAGTTCCAATTTCTTTTGATAGAGCGATTTTTCCAAACCGATCAGATAGGGCTGAGGATTGGTGATCCGCTCCATTGCTGGAGAAAGGCGGCTGAGCTCGATTTTGGCATGCTTTTGCATCTCTTGCAAAGAAGGAGAGCGGTAAACCAATTTCCCCTTTCGAAAAATCGGCACGAGCAAATCGCGCGATTGCAGATCGGTTTCAATTTTGCTACTCGAATCGAAATAATCGACAAATTGACAAGGCTTTTGAATTCCAATCAGCTCATCGTAGATCGCATCGCCAAAATACAAATTTCCATCAAAGAAACGGCGCACTTGCAAAATGCCTGGGTTAGTCGCTTTGGCTGTCTGCTCGGAAATCTTCAGTTTGTACTTCCATTCCCCTTTCTTATCCTGGATCGCCGATAATTTATAGACGCCATCGAGAGCCGGCTGGTCTTTTCCCGTCACTAAATGGGTCCCGACACCCCAAATCGAGATCTTCGCCCCTTGCTGCTTGAGATCGCGGATCAGATGTTCATCTAACTCATTGCTCGCCATGATCTCAGTCTTATGAAACCCCTCGCGGTCTAGAATTTTTCTCACCTCGATGCTCAAATGGGCCAAATCTCCCGAATCGAGCCTCACCCCTGCAAGGTGGAATCCCTTCAATTTTCTTGCAACCTCGATCGCCCGTTTGACTCCGCCGATGGAATCGTAAGTATCGATCAAAAGAATGCAGTTGTTCGGCATGATCTTTGCAAACGCTTCAAAACTCATCGTCTCATCATCAAAGGCCATGATCCAACTATGGGCATGGGTCCCCCGGACAGGGATCCCAAATAATTTACCCGCAATTACGTCTGACGTGGAGGCGCATCCTCCTATAAAAGCAGCTCGGCTCGCCGAGATCGCCCCATCGATCCCCTGAGCGCGCCTGATCCCGAATTCGATCACCGGATCGGGATGGGCAGCCAAACAAATTCGGGCCGCTTTAGTCGCGATCAACGTTTGGAAATTGATCAAATTGAGAAGCGGGCTCTCCAAAAGCTGCGCCTGCCAGATCGGCCCCTTTACGCGGATCAACGGCTCATAAGGAAAAACAGCGGTCCCCTCCGGCATCGCATCGACATCGCAAGCAAACGAAAACCGGGAAAGAAAATCGAAAAATCCCTTCTCAAAAAGAGGCTTCCCTTCGCTATCGTTCAATTTTTCTAGATAGGCGAGATCGGTATCAGAAAAGCGGAATTCCTGGATAAACTGGATAGCCGTTTCGAGCCCTGCGGCAATGGCAAATCCCCCCTTAAAGGGCCACCTCCGGAAGTTGAGATGGAATACCGCATTTCTCTCATGGATCCCCGATTTCCAATAACCATAGACCATCGTGAGCTGGTAAAGGTCCGTCAGTAATGCGAGGGATTGATTATAAATCATTTCTTTTTCAGAGCTTCTTCTCTCTCAGCTTGCAACCGATCGATTTCTTCTTGGACTTTGGCCGCTTTTGCCCTGTTTTCATCAGCAAGTTGCAGATGGCGTCTTGTTTCCAGATGAGCATTATCTTCAAATTGCAAATATTCGGCCTGGCTCTCATGTTTCAAAGCCCGCCCCTCAAAGCCCCGTTTCATTGCCTGAAGCTCTTCTATCTGACTATCAATCTGTTGCACATCTGCTGAGGCATCGGCTAGTAAAAGCCACAGGAACAAGATTGGCACCATCAAACACCCACTAAATTTTCTTTAATCTATAGCTTATCACTCCCAATATATACAAACTACTTGAAGGAACAGGATAAGTTGCCAGCCATAGCTTGTCATTCCCAATATATACAAACTACTTGAAGAGACGGGAATATGACAAGAAGTTGCCCGCCATAGCTTATCATTCCCAATAAATACCATCTCAATTAAACTCTTCCTTATGAAACTTTGGTTATTTTGTTTTCTCTTTGCTACTTTTGCTCTGTTTTCTAAAGAGTTTCATGTTAAAGATCGGGTGCAAATTGCCAAACCGGGAGATTTCATTGTAACTGAAGCGGGAAAAATGGCGACCCTTCTTTCCATTCGCTCCCTTACCTCCAACTCGATCATCATCGAAGAGATCTCAGCCCCTTCCCAAAATATAAAAAATATCTCCTCTTGGCCCGATTGGGTCAAGGCCAAAGCGCCTGGACACACTTCTTGGTCGATGATTGAGATCGATCTGCAATCGGGCTCTATACTCGAGTGTTATTCTTTTTCACGAGGAGGCTGGGTCCATCTCTCCTCCCAGGAAAGTCTCCTTTCGACCCTTCTGCAACTCCCCCTTACTCCGGTAGATTCCGAAAAAAGGAGACGGATCGGCCCTCCCCCCGCGCCAGGAGAAAGCGACCACAGGAAAGAGTGGAATCCCTCCCTTGTCTATGAAGGGAAAAAAATGGAAAACGCCCTCTTTGAAGTTTTTGAAACATCCTGGCCACAAGACGGCACCGAATTATCAGGACAAACAGTTTCTCTTTATTTTGACAAAGAGATGAAATACCCTCTTCCCTACTGGATCCAAGTCGATACTTCGCAGGCAACCGCCAATCTCCGCACTATCGACGGAGGCAAATCGCTCCCATCTCCCTATCGGGGCCTGCCGCGGCGAGTTCCTCAACTCATCGGCCTTCCTCAACGAACCTCCTATGGGATGCAGATCTCCCTCAAAAGTCCCAAATATTACCGCGAATTTGAAGTGTTTGCGATCGATGTTACAACCCGTGAAAAGCAGATTTTTCCCATCCCTCATAGCCTCACTCCAGGAAATGGGGAGCTCGTCTCGATCGATATTTCCAATGAAGAGCTAAAGCAAATCTTGGAGACCGATCACAAATATACCTGGCTCATCGTCCCTTCAGGCCATAGCGAATCCTACATAGAATCGTCCAAACCCTTCCTCTGGACCGATTAGAACTTATCTATTAATGAACAACTTAAGAGCAAAATCGGAGCCGCTCTCTAGGATTGTTGCAAGACACTTACATTCAGTTACTTACAACCTATCTAGTAGAGGGACAATTCTTTGATTCTCAAGAGGTTAACGAAAGTTATGAACAAATTTTCCACAGTAAAATTTTGGGCTTGATTTTAGGAGGCAAATCTCCTAATCTTTCTTGAATTAAAAAGAGAAGTTTCATGGTCGCTCAAAAAATTGCTAACTTGTACACGCTGAGAAAATCGAAGCGGGTCCTCTGGCAAATCCACAAGCTCTATAAGCGTAAAGAAAAATCGATGGATCCGCCATCGAAAGAACGGATCCAGTCCTATCTGACAAGTCTGCAAACGGCCATTCTTCAGAAAGATGCTGAAATTTCAAGCCGAATTGCCAAGCAATGCGAGGAAGCGGCGCGAAAATTCATGCCAAAAAGCAGCTTCGATAAGATGCGCGATTTCACGAGCGCTATTTTGTTTGCGCTCTGCATCGCCATTGTCATCCGGCAAATGTGGTTTGAGTTTTATACGATCCCGACCGGCTCGATGCGGCCTACTTTGAAAGAAAATGACTATCTCGTCGTCTCAAAATCAGATTACGGCTTGAACGTCCCTTTGCAAACCTCCCATTTCTATTTCGACCCTAGCTTAGTGCAGCGCGGATCGATCGTCGTATTCACCGGCGCCAATATGGATATCGTCGATGCCGACACAGTCTATTTCTATCTCTTCCCTGGAAAAAAACAATTTGTGAAACGATTGATTGGAAAGCCGGGCGACATCCTCTATTTTTATGGAGGAAGAATCTATGGGATCAATAAGCAGGGAAAAGAGCTCGATATGCTCACGAATCCCGAATGGTTCCAAAATTTAGAACATATCCCCTACATCCGATTCGAAGGGAAAGTCGAGACCCCGAATCCTCCTAAATCAGGTGTCTATAACCCTGTTGTTTTCTATCAGATGAATGAGCCGATTGCGAAACTCTCAGTTACACCGATTGGCACTGTGCAAGGGGAAATGCTGCCCCAGCAAGGAAGGGAAGCGGTGAAACACTACGGCGATCTCTGGGGGATGAAAAACTATGCGATGTCCCGGATTTTGACTCGTGAACAGGCAGAACAGATTCATCCAAAAAGCGGGGCTGATTTAGGCACTGGTGTTTTGTATTTAGAACTCATCCACCATCCAACCCTGCAAGGGGCGCAAGTGATCCGCGATGAGATGAACCGGATCCGTCCCGTCTTGTCCTATAGCACGTCGCTCATCCCACTACAAAAAGAACATCTGGAGCGGATTGCGGATCATATGGCCACTTGCCGATTCAGTGTGAAAAATGGGACAGCCTACCGGTTAGGATGGAATGCAAGACATCTCTCCCCCTACTTGCCCAAATTACCTGGCGTCCCTGATGGGACCTATGAAATTTTGGATGGGAAAGGATACAAAGTTCTCTGGGGCGGGATTCTCAAAGAATTGGCCCCGAACCATCCTCTTTACAGCCGAGATCCTGAGAGGATCCAGCTCCTCTATAACTTAGGGATTGAGTTTTTGACTCAGTACAGCCCATCTCCTAAATCGAATGCCCATCCCTCCCGCTACGCCTATTTCCGCAACCAAGAACTCTATCTCTTGGGAGCGCCTATCTATAAAAAAGAAGATCCCGATCTTGTCCTTTTCTTGAAAGGCGAATACCAAAAACAGTCGATGTCTACATCGGTCAATCCCTATTTCCCGTTTGATGATAGCGGACCCCCTTTCACCAAGGAAGGGAAGATCGATCCCGATTTCATCCGAAAATATGGCCTCATTGTCCCAGAGAAGATGTATCTCGTCCTGGGAGATAACCACGCGATGAGTTCCGACAGCCGGCAATTTGGCTTTGTTCCAGAAGACAATTTGAAAGGGGGCGTCAGTTTCCTTTTCTGGCCGCCTGGATCAAGAATGGGACAGCCTCCGCAGCCTTCCCACCCGTGGCTCACCTTTCCTAATCTGATCGTTTGGGGAGTAGCGATAGCGTCAGGTTTAGCCTGGTCGGCCTACCAAAGAAAAAAACTCCAGCAACCCTTGAGGTTTTAGATGGCTGTCGTTCTACCAGCAGGAGTGTCTCCAAGATACGACTCTTTACCTGGAGGCATCCCCGATCTAAATGTAGACGCCTTTCTAGCACAACATCCTGTTGAAAATGGGGACTTTGCCTCTTTTTTCGTCACTTTGATGCAAACAAAGCATAAAGGCTTACATTCACCACAGGAGAGAATTTCGTGGATCAAGACTTCTTATCCTCTGGTCATTGAACGATCGATCACCGATCCAATCATCAAGAAAATAGCCTTGCAAGCTACTCGATTTTTCGATGATATGTATAGAGAGTTAACTGTGGATCGCTTCAGCTATGTAGGGCCTCAAGTAACAGATTCCAGCATAGCAGCTGTACTAAACGAACTTAGATTTGATTCATCCGACCCTATTTCTTTTTTTATAAACGCCTATATCATAGCCCGAGACTGTTCAGATCCTAATACAGAAAAGGTTTTCAATTGTTTAGTTCAGAATTTAGGATCCCAAGAAAAAACAGCAGCGCCTTTTGCTTTCAAAATCTTTGCTGCGATTGAAGAGGCTTACATGATAAGTCCTATCAAATTAAAAGAAAGGAACTGCTGCTCAGTTCTTTGATCTTGTAAAAGTATTTTTAATATATTATTCTTTTCTTTAAAGAAGAGAGGGATAGTATGTCTGCGTCTGGAGCTGTTGCGCCCCTATCCAATCCAGCAATTCCGTTACCTGCACAATCTCCAATAGTTAATGAAGAGGAAATCGATGTACCCAAACCTTGCTGCACAAGAACTCTCTGCGGCAAAATAACCTGCGGCCCCACCCATTGCCTATCGAGCGCCGTTAAGATAATTACATTCATCGGCGCCGTCTACTTCGGTGTTACAGAAATGACGGCTGCAGCAGTCCTTTCTGGAGTTGCATTTGGCGCATCAGTTATAGATGGCTGCGTAAACCGGATCGACTTCTCCAAAATTGCTACAGCTTTGAAAGAACAAAATAGGAGATTCAGAACATCCCTTGCCACTTTAAAATTAGAAACTACCCAATTGAATGAACACTTAAAGCGAGAGATTGAGACGAACAGACAAGTTTCTCAGGCACTAGAAACACAAAAAAGGCTCGTGACAGAACTTCAAGCAACGGTTTCCCAACTTCGCCAACAAGAAGCGCAATTCAGGGAAGTGGCAAGGGATTATGAAGCCCGAGTAGCTAATTTCAATCAACAGCTCGATACCTTTAAACAAAAATTAGAGCAAATGCCCGCCCTGATCGCAAGCATCCAGAGCACTAACCATCAACTTGATGCGTCAATTGGCAAAGTCCACGACGTGCTAAATCCTCTTTTACGGGAACTGGTCCAATTGGTCGACACATTGCGAGATAGTTTCCGAACCGTCATGGAAACTCTTCAAAAAGAGAAGCGAGATCTAGAAGCTGAACAATTTCGGTTAGCCGATGAAAACACACGATTGAAACAAGATGCAGAAAATTTTGAAACAGAGAGGCGCCGATTTTCTGAAGTAGAAGCAGCTTACCAGAAAACCGATTCAGAATTGAGCGCTTTAAGAGATTCGATGGTCCAAGAAAGACAAAAATTGGAAGAAGAGAGAAAAGAGCTTGAGGCAGCAACCAGCAATCTAGAAAAAGAAAGGGCGGCATTGGCTGGAGTGCAAGAGAGATTGGATCAAACAGAGGTTTCATTAGACCTGAGCGCCATTCTTCAAAAAGGAAAAGAACAAGAAGAGGAAATACAAAAAAGACTGGAAGAGTTAGAACATGGCAGTAATTAAAGCTGCAGGAATCGGAACTGGGGTACATAAACCCAAGTGTGACTTTATCCGTTTTATAGGCATCTCCGCTGTGATTGTCTCCATCATCGGTGTGGCCATAGCGATTTTAACGAGTCAATAT